>CACXGH010000172.1 GCA_902767175.1 uncultured Ruminococcus sp. | reverse complement strand
CTGAATGACTTACCTATCTGAGCAACACCGAACGGGACTTTCTTGCGGCTTGTTCTCTGAATGTTTGCGAAGTTTACAAAAATACCCTGTGCCGTTTCGGGACGAAGATAAAGCTCGTTTTTGCTGTCCTCTGTAACCCCCTGGAATGTCTTGAACATAAGGTTGAACTGACGGATATCCGTAAAATTATGCTTTCCGCAGTTGGGGCAGGGAATAGCCTTCTCACGGATATAATCAGTCATCTGCTCATTGCTCCAGCCTGCAACGTTTGTGCCGTCAAAATCCTCGATAAGATTATCGGCACGGTGACGTGTCTTGCACTCCTTACAGTCCATAAGAGGATCGGAAAATCCGCCAAGATGACCTGATGCTACCCATGTCTGAGGATTCATAAGGATAGCAGCGTCAAGACCTACATTATATTTGTTCTCCTGAACGAATTTCTTGAGCCATGCAGCCTTGATATTGTTTTTGAGAGCCATACCGAGAGGACCGTAGTCCCATGTGTTTGCAAGACCGCCGTAGATCTCGGAGCCGGGATATACAAAGCCTCTGCCTTTGCAAAGGGCAACTATTTTTTCCATTGTTTTTTCCGTATTTTTCATTTTATTCTCCTCCGTTAAAGATGATAACATATTTTAGCATTTTTTTTACTAAAGTGCAAGGTCAAATCAGAACTTATACATATTATAGAGGAAGTTTTTATAAAATTTTCAAAAATATATTCCAAACAGCAGTTACTTTATGATATAATGATAAAGAACAGAAACGTGCGAAAGGAAGGATAATCTTGAAATATGATGCACAGGACTGTAAGCTGGTTTTTTCACAGAAGCTTACTCAGACAATATATGATTTCAGACTGCAGAATAAGGAGCTTGCAGCTATCACAAAGCCCGGACAGTTCGTTCAGGTGCTTGTCCCCGGGAAAACTCTCCGCAGACCTATATCCGTCTGTGATGTCGAGGGCGATATAATAAGGCTTGTTTTTGAGGTAAGGGGCGAGGGTACAGAGATACTTTCGCAGACAAGAACAGGGGACAGCATAAATATAATCGCACCTCTTGGTAAGGGCTTTGAGCTTGATAAGAATAAAAAGACAGTATTTATCGGCGGCGGAATAGGTGTTCCTCCTATGCTTTACAGTGCAAAGCAGTGCGGTGAAAATGCAGCGGTAATAAACGGCTTCCGCAATAAATCCGCAATAATACTGAGTGAGGATTTTGAAAAGGCAGGCTGCAGTCTGATAATAACGACAGATGACGGCAGCTTCGGAATACACGGATTTGTCACACAGCCGCTTGAAGAAATAATCGACAGCGCAGATATGATCTGCGCCTGTGGCCCTACCCCTATGCTCAGAAATATTTCAAAGCTTGCGAAGGAACACAATGTTCCGTGTCAGGTTTCTCTTGAACAGCGTATGGCTTGCGGAATAGGTGCTTGTCTCGGCTGTGCCGTGGCAATAAATGACGGAAACGGCGGTACGGTATATAAGCACGTCTGCAAGGACGGACCTGTATTTTCAGGTGAGGAGGTAGCTTGGTAATGGCAGATCTGAGTGTAAATATTGCGGGTGTACATTTCAATAACCCTATTATAGCAGCTTCCGGAACGATAGGCTTCGGAAGAGAATACGGAGAATTCTATCCGCTTTCAGTATTCGGCGGCATTTCATGCAAGGGTACAACACTTAAGGAGCGCCCCGGAAATCCTCCGCCGAGAATTGCGGAAACACCAATGGGAATGCTGAATGCAGTGGGACTGCAGAATCCCGGAGTTGAGCATTTTATAAAGGAGGATCTTCCTTGGCTGAAACGGCAGGATACAGTGGCAATTGCCAATGTCGCAGGCAGCACCTGTGAGGATTACTGCAAAACCGTGGAAATTCTCTCAGAGACAGATATAGATATGATAGAGCTTAATATTTCCTGCCCTAACGTAAAGGAGGGCGGTGTTCAGTTCGGTACATCGTGTGAGAGTGTTGCGGCTATTACCAAGGCTGTAAGAGCCTGCTGCAAAAAGCCGCTTATCATCAAACTTTCGCCTAATGTATCCGATATCGCTTCAATTGCAAAGGCTGCTGAGAGTGAGGGTGCCGATGCGGTTTCACTTATAAATACTCTTACAGGCATGAGGATAGATATTAATACCCGCCGTCCGATAATAGCCAATATAACAGGCGGCATGTCAGGCCCTGCTGTGTTCCCTGTTGCTGTAAGAATGGTGTGGCAGGTCAAGAATGCCGTAAGCATTCCCGTTATAGGCATGGGAGGAATCACAACATGGAAGGACGCTGTTGAGATGATCATGGCAGGAGCAGATGCTATACAGATAGGTACAGCACTGTTCACAGATCCGTATTCACCCGTTAAGATAGCTGAAGGTCTTGATAAGTTTCTTGACAGCCGCGGTATGAAGTCTGTTACAGAGCTTACACATACAGTAATAACAGAGTGATATATTACCGATATGTAATACTAATATCAAATAGACATGACGACAAGCTTTGCCGTCCTTCTATCTGATATTATGGGAGCGCTGATTAAATCCGGTGCCTGTATTGTGTCAGCAATTTTTTCGTCAGGCGGTGCAAAAAGATCTCAGGCAACCTGACGGTTGTCAAGGAATTTATGTGCAAGATGGCGGAAAAAGGGCAAACAAGACAGGTGCTGAGCCGTAAGGCGTGATTTATTCAGCGATTCCTTAGATAAGGTTTGAGGAAAAGGAAGGAAAGAGCGATAATGACAAAAATGATTCTTGTCCGTCATTGTCAGGCAGAAGGAAACCTGAAAAGATTTTTTCAGGGCAGGATAGACTCCGATATAACTCGGCTCGGTGCAAAGCAGATAGCTCAGACAGCGGCACTTCTCAGCAATGAGCCGATAGATGTTATTTATTCAAGCCCGAAACAGAGAGCCATGAAAACAGCACAGGGTATCAATATCTATCATGAGGTCGAAATAATAACTGATGAACGGATAGTTGAGATAAATGCAGGAAAGTGGGAGGGAGTTCTTCTCACTGATATAGAACAGCTCTACCCTGAACAGTATGATAATTGGAAGAATAAGCCTTCACAATTCTGTGCTCCAGAGGGAGAGAGTATGAGAGAGGTCTATGACAGGGTAAAAAAGGCAATTATTGATATTGCCGGTAAAAACCGTGGAAAGACCGTTTGCGTGGTATCCCACGGCTGTGCTATAATGAATATGATGTGTTTTCTTCACGGCCTTGCCGTTGATGAGATAAAGCAGGTGCCTCTTGGAACAAATGCTTCGGTAAATGTTATTGAATTTGACGATGAGCTTGTGCCGAATGTCATAATTGACAATTATGCAGAACATCTTCAGGAGGGTTTCAGCACAGATTATTGAGCAAGGGAGTGCGGACAATGATAATATTATCCGTTGATTACGGCAGAGTCCGTACAGGTATTGCCGTTTGTGATAAGAATGAGGTGATAGCTTCCCCTGTCACGGTAATAAAGGAAGTCCGGCAGGAAGT
>CACXGH010000171.1 GCA_902767175.1 uncultured Ruminococcus sp. | reverse complement strand
TAGCTCCTGCGGGCGTCGGTGGGGGATTTTAACCCGCCACCGACGGACGTATGGCACCCGCCGCCTTTAGAGGCGGGGGACATCGACATTTGTTATAATTATTCCGGGGGAAACTCTTAGTTTAATAACAAAGAGTTTCCCCCGTTTTCATATGTCGGCTTGGTCGGTGCATCTGCGTTAGGCAAATGTGTCTGCCGGACACACGCACCACTTTCATGAAAAACCGACTTTATCGTTTTAAGATAACAAACAGTTTAATGATACTGCTTCATAGAAATTTACACTTTAAAATATCAGACCTTCTCAGGCTCGGGATAGTCAACACCGAATGTCTCTACAGTAACTGTTTTCATTACCTGAGGATCAAGCGGCTTATCCGCAAAATCGGTATCGCACTCTGCAATTTCGTTTACGACCTCCATACCCTCGATAACCCTTCCGAAAGCAGCGTAGGCACCGTTGAGGTGAGGTGCTTCCTTATGCATGATAAAGAACTGCGAGCCTGCCGAATCGGGAATCATTGTTCTTGCCATTGAGAGAACACCGGGGGTATGCTTTAAGTCATTCTGAAAGCCGTTCTGAGAGAACTCGCCCTTGATGTGATAACCCGGACCGCCTCTGCCTGTACCGTCGGGACAGCCGCCCTGAAGCATGAAGTTATAGATTACCCTGTGGAATGTAAGACCGTTGTAATAGCCCTTTTTTATAAGGCTGATAAAGTTGTTTACTGTGTTCGGAGCTATCTCCGGATAAAGCTCTGCCCTGATTACTCTTCCGTCCTCCATTGTGATAGTTACTATCGGATTTTGTGCCATATTATCGCCTTCCTTTAGTTATTTTCAGCCGTCAGAGACTGCGGCTTTTCATCTATTATTCTACTCCCATAGCTCAGAATAATCAACCCTTAATACTAATATTTTCATGGTTGGAACAGAGCCGTATCGGGTTTGAAAAAAGTCAGTACGGTAAACACCAGTATAAGCCCTGCAATTATTACCGCTGCCTGTTTGTTTTTATTCCACGCATTGTCCTTCCCCGATATAATCCTTTCAGCTCCGATAAAAAATACGATCACTACAGAAATATAGTATATCATAATATCTGCTGCGGCTATATTATTACGGGTAAAAATATTATAAGCATAAAAGCTTATCGGAATAAATATAAGTCCTGCGAGCAAACCCATTACCCTTGAATATACAAAGCCCTGTATCTTTCTTCCGTATATAAAATATTCTACAGCAGTATACAGAAGAACAGGATAAAGCAAAAGCTTCAGATGTTCCCATACACTCTCATTTATCGGAGTAAATATACCGACTAATAAATTATCCCCCGACAGCTCATAAAGATAATGACATACAGTACCTGCAAGCGATACGATAAAAAAGCCTGCGATACTGCTCCAGAATGCCTTCTCCTTCAATACCGCTCCTCCTTACCGCCTGCAGGCATGAATATTACAGAATAATGCATATCAACCCGTTGCAGCCGTCATTTATTACCTTTTCGATAGTCTCCTTCATCTTTCTGCGTGCATCGGCAGGCATTCGGTACAGCTTATTCTGCAGCCCTTCGTTGACAAGCTCATGCAGTGATTTTCCGAAAATATCCGAGCTCCATATCTTTGCAGGCTCCTCCTCAAACTCCTTGAGAAGATACCCTACAAGCTCCTCGGACTGCTGCTCTGAGCCTACTATCGGCGTTATCTCTGTCTTTATAGTTGTCTTCATCATGTGAATTGAAGGCGCATTTGCTCGCAGTCTTACTCCGTATCTTCCGCCCTGTCTGATTATTTCAGGCTCTTCAAGAGTCAGCTCCTCCATTGTAGGCATGACAATACCGTAGCCTGTTTCGTTGACGTCCTCATAAGCCTGTTTCAGTCTGTCATACTTTTTTCTCACCTCAGACAATCCCAGCATGACATCAAGCAATGCTCCCTCGTCACTTATCTCAAAGCCTGTTTTCTCTCCAAGCACCTTATAGAACAATGAGCCGTCAAGCTCTACCCTTATCCTTGCATGACCGCTTCCCAGATCTACCGCCGAGGTCTCAGCCCTTAATACATACTCACATTCCGCAATGCTGTCCGCAATGCCGCTGACCTCACGGAGCCTCCGTGCATTCTGTGCGCCCGTCTGGATCACTGAAAAGACCTTGCTCCTGAGCCAATGGTCCTTTTCAAGTGCCGACACCCATTTCGGCATATCGACCTTTATTTCCTTAACGGGAAATTCAAACAGCACCCTGCCAAGGATACGCTTTATTTCATGCTCGTCAAGCTCCATGCAGCTTACAGGCTCAACAGGCACACCGTATTTTTCGCTCAGCTCCTCAGAGAGCCTTACAGTCTCGGCAGATCTCGGCTCAACGGAATTGAGAAGGACAATAAACGGCTTATTTATATCCTTTAACTCCTTTATCACTCTCTCCTCTGCATCTTCATAGTCCTCCCTCTGAATATCGCTTATACTTCCGTCTGTTGTAACAACAAGACCAATTGTTGAATGGTCGGTAATGACCTTTCTTGTGCCAAGCTCGGCTGCCATATCAAACGGAATCGCCTCGTCAAACCATGGTGTTTTTACCATTCTCGGTGCTTCGTCCTCTATGTAGCCCAAAGCACCGGGTACTATATAGCCTACACAGTCTATCATTCTCACTCTGAAAGTAGCATTGCCCTCAAGAGAAACTTCAACAGCGTTTTCAGGGATAAACTTAGGCTCTGTCGTCATTATAGTTCTGCCTGCAGCAGACTGGGGCAGTTCGTCATTTGCCCTTTCCCTGCTGTCGGGATCCGTTATATTCGGTATAACAAGGGAATCCATAAATCTCTTTATAAATGTAGACTTTCCCGTCCGCACAGGCCCTACAATGCCCAGATAAATATCACCGTTAGTCCGCTGTGAAATATCTCTGTATATATTAAGTTCTTCCATAAACGGTATCTCCTCCTGTCTGTCACATCGGTATCAGTATCATACCTCTTGCCGTTATAACATCGTCTGTCATTTCATTTTCAAGCATAATAGCCTCAGTTGAGGTACAGTATGCACGGGCGATATCCCAAAGACTTTCTCCCTCATCGGCATAGTAAAGCGTAAGAGCCGCCGCCTTATCCTTCTGCCGGCAGTTATCCTCTGCCGCTTCTGCCGAGTCCACGCCCTTGAGTCTGATATTATCATACACAGCGCCTGAAATTCTCAGCTCCGCCTTTATATCAATGGTATTGTCGCCCGTAATTCTGAATGATACACCCTTAACGCTGACATCTGCCGATGATGTCGGATTAATAAGGTCGGCGGGTATCTCGGGAGATGCAGAAAACTCCACAGGTCTCTCTATATAGAACGGTACTCCTTCGTTATCGAGCGCAAACATACAGCAGCTAAGCTTTCCCCTTACCGAAAAACTGTCATTCTCATAAACACTGATACAGCTCACCTGTTCGCACCACAGGTCAAGTATCTGTGTTATGCTGCTGTCACCCGTTGAGAGCTGAGCCTCTGCATAGGCTGAGCTGTTAAGGAGAGCCGCAAGTCTTGTCAGCTTATACTGCCTGTAGGAAAGGTCTATATTATATTCGGTAGAATAGGCGTCTTCAATTATGGATATTTCCATATCCTCACAGGCTGTGACACACGCACAAAGTCTTGCATCAAGGGTAACAAGAGTGCTGTTTTCATCATATTCTGATTTAAGAGCAGCCGAATAATTCATTACTTCAAGCTTTACCTCATTAACGGTGCTGTCTGTTACGCCCTTTGCATCAAGCACCTGAGAGAACGGTACATTGAATGTCATTGTATCCTGTGCGCCTGTTTCGAGGTCGGTAATATACAGGATCCTCAGCACGACTTCACCGTTTATCATCAGCTTGTCCGTGAGTGCCTTGACGCTGTCACAGCTTACCGAAAGCTCACTCCTCAGGATACTTTCAGGCATTCCCCTGCCCTGACCGATATCAAGCACCTCTGTGACCGAAAACTGCTGCTGACTGCTTCCGCACAGTCTGCTGACGGTCTCTGTTCTTCGTCTCTGACGGATATCGTCGCCGACTATTTCGGTGAAATATTCCTGTTCCCTGCCTGCCGTTACAGATACAATAACCGAAAAAGCGCCGTGTATATCCGCCCTTCTCGGACTTACTGCACGGCAGTTGATATATTCCGTTCTGAGTCTGACTGAAGATATCGCATCTGCTGACGGGGATTTAACAGGAAAACTGCAAGAAAACGGGCTTGTATGCTCACAAAGCCTTATCGCCTGCTTTCTTGAGTCAAGATAATAAAGGCTTATCAGCGCATTTCCGTTTATTTCAAGCATATCACCTGAGATATTCCTGCCTGTAATACCCGGACTTACTCTGCACTTGAGTATTCTTTCGATATCCGGACAGTAGTCCGGCAGATTCAGCTCAATATCTATCGGCTGTTCCTTTGTCCCGTCTAAAAGAGTTTCGTTGACGGGGCATATTTCTTTTGTAAGCTGATATTCCATGTCCTGCACCCTCTCTTATTGTTTTCTATCCATTTATATTCCTTCCCTTTCCTCTTTATTCCCTCTGAATAAAACTATAGAATCCTTAAAGGAACCGATGAATAAATTACGCCTTACGGCTCAGCGCTTCCTTAATTCTGCAAATTATTCATATTATATATGATAATATGAAAAAGCCGAATAATATAAACAGGAGCGTGAGAGGTTTGAACACCAAAGTAAGCTTTGAGGGCAACGTCATGACGGTACAGCTTTTCGGTGATATAGACCACCATAATGCCAAAGGCATCAGAGAGCAGACAGACCGTCTTATTCAGCAGAAAAAGCCCCATGAACTGAGACTTGACTTTTCCTCTGTCAGCTTTATGGACAGCTCGGGAATTGGTCTCATCATGGGGCGTTACAGGCTTATGGGACTATACGGGGGATATCTCAAGGTAGTAAATGTTCCCGAAGCACTTGAAAAAGTGATGATACTTTCGGGGCTTGGCGCACTTAACATTATAATTAAGGAAAGGCAGGAGACTATCTGTGACAGTTGTAAATGAAATGAGCATGACCTTTGAGAGCCGTTCTTCAAATGAAAGCTTTGCACGTTCGGCTGTTTCGGCATTTGTCGCACAGCTTGACCCGACCATCGGTGAGCTGAACGACATAAAGACCGCTGTATCTGAGGCAGTTACCAACTGCGTTGTACACGCATATAAGGACAGTATCGGAAAAATATCGGTAAATGTCAGGCTCACCTCAGACAACTGTGTTATTGTCCGTATACATGACAGCGGCTGCGGAATTGAGAACATAAAACAGGCTATGGAGCCGCTTTACACTACAGCGCCGGGTGATGACAGGGCAGGTCTCGGATTCGCCTTAATGCAGAGTTTTTCCGATAAGCTCAGTGTACGTTCAAAGCCGCAAAAAGGTACGACAGTCACACTTACAAAGAGACTGAGCAGGAGGCTTAGCAATGGCTGAGGACAGCTTTTCGGCAGAAGAACATCTCGGGCTTGTTCATGCCTGTGCAAAGCGCTTTAAGGGAAAGGGAATCGAATACGATGACTTATTTCAGGCAGGCTGTCTCGGTCTTGTGAAGGCTGCGGAAAAATTTGATAAAAGTCTCGGAAACAGATTTTCCACCTATGCCGTGCCTGTTATTTTAGGTGAGATAAAAAAACTGTTCAGGGACGGCGGCTCATTGAAGGTATCAAGAGGACTGAGGGAGCTTTCATTAAAAGCAGCAAGAGAGGTACAGAGCATTATTTCCGAAACAGGCAGAGAGCCTTCGATAAGTGAGCTTGCCGAAAGATTGCAGCTTTCTGTTGAGCAGACAGCCGAAGCGCTGAATGCAGGACATCAGCCGATGTCTCTTACGATGTCTGATGAGGACGGTGAAAGCCAGACGGACATACCGACAGAGTCACCCGACGAGGAACTGACAGAGCATATTGCCCTGTCAAGTGAGCTTGCACGGCTTGACGAAAGGGACAGAACACTGATAAAACTGAGATTTTACAAAGGGCTGACACAGAGCAAAGCAGGAGAAATACTCGGTATGACACAGGTACAGGTATCACGCCGGGAGAAAAAACTGCTCCTGTACCTTCGTGAAAGGCTGACAGGCTAATGGTGCGTAAAACAGTGCGTGATAATTTTTCAGCAATCCTCCCACACATCCCTTATGCACCGCTTTTTGACGACACGGCAGGATTTCGGCGGATAAGAATAAAACAAAAAAGCCGTAACAGGACAGCAGAACTATCCTGTTACGGTTTTTTGATATGGGGTAAACAAGTGAATGATACAGGTGAATATTGTTGTATATGATTATTTAATACCAGACTCCCATTAATAGTAGAAAGGTCTGCTTTCAATAGCAGTATCAGATAAGCTCAGCGACAAGCTTTTCAAGCTTTTTCATGTCCTCTGTCGGCTCAAAACGTGCAACGACCTTGCCGCTGCGGTCAACAACGAATTTAGTAAAATTCCATTTGATATCGGGGTTGTTCTTATAATCCTTATCGACCGACTTTAGCACCTTATCCATTGCAAAAGCCTTGACGCCCTTTCCAAAACCCTTAAAGCCCTGCTCCTGCTTGAGAAAGTTGAAAAGCTCGAGAGCATTTTCGCCGTTGACATCGGATTTTTTCATCTGAGGGAACTGTGTGTTATATTTGAGTGCACAGAATTCATGTATTTCCTCGTCTGTTCCGGGAGTCTGACCTGCAAATTGGTTGCAGGGTACATCGACTATTTCAAGTCCCTTATCGTGATATTTTTCATACATTTCCTCAAGGGGCTTATAGTGGGGCGTAAATCCGCAGCCTGTAGCCGTATTTACGACAATAACTACCTTTCCCTCAAACTCCTTCATTGATACCTCTTCCCCGTTCGGTTTCGGTACCGAATAATCATAAAAGCTCATACTGTGTTCCTCCTTTTTTATTTTGCCGCAGCATTTTTATATTTTATACAATTATATTTTATCATATATACTTTGTTTGTCAATACTTTTCTTATATTTTTTCAAAGAAAAATAAAAACCGAATGTCAGGTATATCTGACATTCGGGCTTTTTAAACAAGGAGCAAAGCTCCAACAAGCTCGCTTGATTGGAGCGAGCGACGCCGTCAACAGACGTCGGGGAGCTTTAGCTCCT
>CACXGH010000170.1 GCA_902767175.1 uncultured Ruminococcus sp. | reverse complement strand
CGGTTTAAAATCGGACATACTCCACGGAAAAACCGGCAGTTTCTGCCGCAACCTCCCGCTTCATCGCATATCTGTCGCAGTCACGCTCCATTATAATAGCACATACTTCCCTGTTTTGCAAGCTTTTTTGAAAATTATCTTTGTAATTTTGGTAGAATTTTCATTCTGTTTTTTGTATATATTGCCACTGATTTTCAACGAAATATACAGGACACAACTCCCGATTTCGTATGTATGCCGAGTCAGCTCCCGTCAAAATATACAATCAGACCGGCTGTAAAGAAAGTATGTGCCGTTTCAGGCGGACAGCGTATTTATAATAACACACATTAAGCTGATAATCAAGAGAAAATGCTATTATATATGTAGCGTTTTTCTTCTGTTACTGTATTATTATTTTGGAGGATAGTTTTTTATCATATGTGTTTTATCAAAGCCGCTGCCGTCCGTCAACAGATTTTCAAAAAAGCGGCACGGTAAACTCAAAATAGAATACCGTGCCTATGAAATATCATTAATACAGTTATGAAAGTACCGATTCATTATATACCTGAGTGAAGCTTTATATTTTTATTTATCAAGAAGCTCTTTAAATTCCTCAGCCGTCAGCTTTTTCAGAAAGCATTCTCCAATGCTTTTCAGCAGCACAAAATTTATGCTCTTACCGCTGCTCTTCTTATCGCCCTTTGTTGCCGCAGCAATTTCATCATCGGAGAATCGACTATTCACGGGCAGACCGTATTTGAGAAGAACAGCTTCAAGTCTCTCTGCTGTACCTTTTTCTGTAAGTCCGTTCTTCTCGCTTATCCTCGTTATCATAGCAGAGCCTGCCGCAACTGCTTCTCCGTGCGTGTAACCGGAATAATTTCCTAATTTCTCAATAGCATGACCAAGTGTATGACCGAAATTCAGAATAGCCCTCTCTCCCGTGTCAAACTCGTCCTTCTCTACAACATCACGCTTTATTGAAACGCATTCATATATTATATCATCTGTTATATCCGCCGCATTTTCCTTTTCAAGCCTTTCAAATAATGCAAGACTTCTTATACAGCCATACTTCACTACCTCGCCAAGACCGTCACGGAAGAATTTTTCAGGCAGTGTATTTAATGTATCCGGGTCAATAAGAACTATCCTCGGCTGGCGAAAAGCGCCGACAAGGTTTTTTCCGAACGGCATATCTACCGCTGTCTTTCCCCCTACCGATGAATCCACCTGTGCAAGCAGACTTGTCGGTATCTGTACAAAATCAATTCCCCTCAGATATGTAGCTGCAGCAAAGCCTGCCATATCACCCGTTACTCCTCCGCCAAGGGCAACAACTATATCCGTTCTTGTTATATCGTGTTCAAAGAAGAAATGATACATTTTTTCGACAACAGAAAGCTTTTTTGAAGCCTCTCCTGCTTCAAAAACAAATTCCGAAACCTCGAAGCCGCTTTCCTCAAGCGAATTCCTTACCCTGTCACCATAAAGCGGAGCTACATTCGCATCGCTCACTATCACAGCCCGTATTGCCTTTGTAAGCGGACGTATAAGCTCTCCTGCCCTGTCAAGTACTCCATGCTCTATTATTATTTTATAAGGAACGCCTGTTTTTACTTCAACTACACTCATTCTCCAAGTGCCTCCTTAATTTCCTTTCCCTTATGCAGCAGCCTTGCAAGCTCTTCACGGTCTCCCTTTTCAATTCCCTTCTTTATCAGCTCAAGATTATCTATCAGGGTCTGTATCTCATCTGCAAGAGGTCCTTTATTCTCGATAAACAGTTCAGACCAGAGCTGTGCGTTTATATTGGCGACCCTCGATACATCACGGTAGCTGCCTGCTGAGAAGCCTTTATGGTCAATGCATCTCGGGCTGAATACATAAGCGCAGGCAAGTACATGAGGAAGCTGAGATGTAAACGCTATCATTCTGTCATGCTCCTCAGGAGTCGAAAACTTGACCATACCGAAACCAAGCTTTCTCAGGAGAGCCGCAGTTGTATCTACTGCCTCCTGCGGTACATCACATGGTATTACAATTCCGCTTGCGCCAAGAAACAAATCAGCGTCAGATACATCAAAGCCGTTTTTCTCCTTGCCTGCCATCGGATGAAATCCCACAAAATAAAAGCCGTTGTCCTTAGCAAGCTGTGAAAGCTCAGGACAGATCTTTGATTTTATACCGCAGGTATCTATCACTATGCAGCCTTTTTTGATCCTGTCCTTATTTTTTCTTACAAAATCAACAGCCGCATCGGGATATATACCGAGAATAAGCATATCTGCAATTCTCAGCGTCTCCTCATTTCCCGCTTCATCTACAGCACCGCAGGCAAGAGCCTTATCAAGCGGTTCTCTGCTCCTGTTGATACCGTATACATAATTGTCCGTATATTTTTTAATTGCCTTAGCCATTGAACCGCCAATAATGCCAAGACCCGAAATAACTATATTCATATTGATACTGCGGCACAAAGCCGCATTCCTCCCTCATACATGATAGGATCATTATATCATTACAGAAGTTTTTTTTCAACATACAACCGCAAAGCACCTTGCGGCTGACGGACAATTTATCCCCGCCTCAGAGGAGTGGGACTTCTTGACCATTCAGGTCAAAAAGGCTGTTTTGAAAAACGATTTTCGTCTGATACCGGACTCCCATTAAAAGCAGTATGATCACGCACTTACAATTTCGTCATAAGCCTTTTTAAGTGCAAATACACGGCTCGCAAGTCTGTCGAACTGGTCGGGAGTGAGTGACTGCGCACCGTCGGACAATGCATGACGGGGATCGTTATGCACCTCTATCATAAGACCGTCTGCGCCTGCCGCTACTGCAGCCAGAGCCATTTGCTCTACAAGACCCGATTTTCCTGTTGCATGGCTCGGATCAACGATAACAGGCAGGTGCGAAAGCTTTTTCACGACAGGAATGGCAGAAAGGTCAAGTGTGTTTCTTGTTGCTGTCTCAAATGTTCTTATTCCTCTTTCACACAGTATGACCTTATTGTTTCCGCCAGCCATGATATATTCAGCGCTCATCAGCCATTCCTCTATCGTATTTGCAAGTCCTCTTTTAAGAAGGATAGGCTTGTCTGTTTTTCCAAGCTCCTTTAACAGCTCAAAGTTCTGCATATTTCTTGCGCCTACCTGAATAATATCAACACCCTCGAACATATCTATATGTCCTACTCTCATTATCTCTGTGACAATAGGAAGTCCTGTTACCTTTCTTGCTCCTTTGAGCAGGTCAAGACCTTCGCTTTTCAGTCCCTGGAATGAATACGGTGATGTCCTCGGCTTGAATGCGCCTCCTCTCAGGAATGCAGCACCTGCCGACTTTACTCTCTCTGCAACATAGTTTATCTGTTCCTCACTTTCTACCGAACAGGGACCTGCCATGATGCAAAGATTGCCGTCACCTATTTTCTGACCTGTCGGAAGCTCTATAACAGTGTTGTCGGGGTGGAATTTTCTGTTAGCCTTTTTATAAGGCTCCTGTACTCTTTTTATGCTCTCCACTACTTCCTGAGCATGAAGCTGGTCTTCATCTATCTGTGTAGTGTCTCCGATAAGACCAAGCACCGTAGAGCCGACACCTACCCATTCATTTACCCTGACATTATAGCGTTCCTCAAGATTTGCCTTGAACAGTGTGAGCTGTTCCTTTGTTGTTCCCGGTCTGATTACGATAATCATTTTCTTTTCCTCCGTTATATATAAATGTAGTATAAAAAAAACGGGACCCATGCGGATCCCGTTCAATACCCTATAATAAATACTCAGAAAGCAAGGCTTATATGTTCCCTGTATTTCTGTCTGTATCGGCAGGTTTCGGAGATCTTCGCAGCACGAGTGTTTTTTTCATACCAAAAAAAGCATGAAAAGAATGTAAAGTATTCAAAAAATCGTGCGCTGAGCTTTTTCATTCCGAAATTTTCCTTTCCGATAATTCAGGAAGCGCTGAGCCGTAAGGCTTGATTTATCCAACAGTTCCTTTAATATGCTAAAATAATAAACCACTAAAACAGATTTGTCAATACTTTTAAAAAAATTAAGGAACCGCTGATTAAATTCAGTGCCTGTATTGCGTCAGCAATTTTTCCGTCAGGTTGTGCAAAAAGACCGCAGGCAACCTGTCGGTTGTCAAGGGATTTTTGTGCAAGACGGCGGAAAAAGGGCACGCAAGACAGGTGCTGAGCTATAAGGCGTGATTTATTCAGCGATTCCTTAAATCTCCGAAATGATCTGCATACAAACCTGCATCGGTGACTGATCTGCATTTATAGTAATGTCTGCCGCAGCCCTGTAAAGAGGGTCTCTCTTTTCATAAAGAGCCTTCATTGCTTCATTCTTGTCAGGTCTTGCAAGCAGCGGTCTTGTCGTATCGTATTTCAGCCTTTCAGCCACCACCTCAACAGGTATGTCCAATAAGACTATAGTTCCGCTCCTTTTAAGGCTCTGTACATTTTCTTCAAAGGTGAGAGTTCCGCCGCCTGAAGCTATTACAAGTCCTTTTTTCTCCGAAAGCTCCTTTGCGGCTTCTCTTTCCCTTGTCCTGAAATATTCCTCACCGCTGTCCGCAAATATCTCCGATACAGTCCTGCCTTCCTTTTTCTCTATATAGGAATCAAGGTCAACGAATGACATTCCGGTTTTTTTAGCCAGCAATGCACCTATCGTGCTTTTTCCGCAGCCCATAAAACCACATAGAACGATATTCTTTCTTGCCATTAAAAGCATCTCCGATCATCAACAGAATTTTCTTGTCATTTCCTCAGCGCTGTCCTCAATAAGCTGATTTATCTCATCAGTTTTATAGACAGTGCCGTCCCAGATCTCATGAGCCGCAACAGCCTGCCATACGAGCATAGACATACCTCCTGCCGCCCTGGAGCCGTTAGCCCTTGCAGCCTGCAGCAGCATCGTATCAAGCGGATTATATACAGCATCAAATACAGCGGCACATTTTGAGAGTGCCTGCTTTGATACGACCATATCATTTACATTCGGGTACATACCGACGGGTGTGGCGTTGATAAGCAGATCATGCTCTCCCTTTATTTCAGCAATAGAACAGCACTCAACACCGCAGTTCAGCTTTTTCTTTATATCATCGGCAAGCGCCTTCTGCATGACAGCGTCTTCGGGTCTTGCGGCAACAGTAAGACTGCAGCCTGCAAGGACAGCCTCATAAGCAAAGGTTCTTGCAACACCTCCGCAGCCTACAAGTACAACATCACCCCTGAAAGGTATATCCGCATACTGCAGAGCCTTGAGAAAACCGTCGGGATCTGTCGTGTAGCCCGTTCTTGTATTACCGTTTTTAACTGTATTTACAGAGCCGTAAAGCTCTGCCTTTTTATCAAGACTGTCAAGGAACGGAATTATCCTCTGCTTGTTGGGAATAGTAATATTATATCCGCAAAGCTCATCAAGCTCCTTTATCCTTACAGGCAGTTCTTCGGGAGCAATATCTATCAGGATATATTCTCCCCTCTCTCCTGCAAGCTCAAATAATCTTTTGTGTATAAACGGTGACATGGTGTGTCCTATGGGATGACCGATTACGGCAAAGCGTCTTTCTTTCATTTTTTCCTCTCCTTTATTTATGCAAATACAACAAAAAGCGTGTTTTCAAAAAAGATTTATTAAATCATAGAGAAAATTGCAAATGATATATTGACAAAACCAAGAATACCTTATATGATTTGAGTATAGAAAATTGTGTGCATAAGTCTTCGGTCTTATCTGCCCTCATATTGTAGCACACTCGCTCACGATTGTCTATAATAGGAAAAGCAAAGCACAATTTTTATTTTATCAAATTTTTAGGAGGAGTTACCAATGGTACTTGAAAAGGTAAAGGCTATTCTTAGCGAGCAGTTCGATGTTGAAGAGGATAAGATCACTCCCGAGACATCTCTTATTGACGATCTTAACGCTGATTCACTCGATGTTGTAGATCTTCTCATGTCTATCGACGACGAGTTCGAGGTAGAGGTACCCGATGAAGAGGTTGAGAACATCAAGACAGTTGACGATCTCGTAAAGTACATCGAAAACCACAAGTGATACGACAAATATCCGGCTGTCTTTACGGCAGCCGTTATTTTTTTGTCATTTACTATTGAAAAATATCCTTCTGAATAATATAATAAATAACATCACAGGATATTTCCCACGAAACGGGATATGTCAGGCAACAGGAAAGGATTGAAAAAAAGCATGGCAGAACAGAAGAAAATGGTCGAATCCATTACATCAAGAGATGTGGATTTTGCAAAATGGTATACCGATATCGTAAAAAAGGCTGAGCTTGCTGATTATTCGGGTGTCAAGGGCTGTATGGTAATAAGACCGTACGGATATGCTATCTGGGAAAATATGCAGCAGGACATGGACAGACGCTTTAAGAAAACAGGACATGAAAATGTCTATATGCCTATGTTCATACCCGAAAGCCTTCTTCAGAAAGAAAAAGACCATGTAGAGGGCTTTGCTCCCGAATGCGCATGGGTGACAGTCGGAGGAAGCGAAAAGCTGACAGAGCGTCTTGCCGTAAGACCTACATCAGAGACACTTTTCTGTGAGCATTATGCGAAGGTCATCAACTCTTACCGTGATCTTCCCAAGCTCTATAATCAGTGGTGTTCCGTTGTACGCTGGGAAAAGACAACAAGACCGTTCCTCAGAACATCAGAGTTTCTCTGGCAGGAAGGTCATACAATGCATGAGACCGCTGAGGAAGCAATAGAGGAAACACGCAGAATGCTGCAGGTGTATATTGACTTCTACAAGGAAACACTTGCTATTCCTGCTGTAACAGGAAGAAAGACAGAAAAGGAGAAGTTTGCAGGTGCAGAGGAGACATATACGATCGAGCCTATGATGCACAACGGTGTTGCACTGCAGGGAGGTACATCGCACTACTTCGGTGACGGCTTTGCGAGAAGCTTCAACATAACCTTTACAGGCCGTGACAATACACTGCAGTATCCGTTCCAGACCTCATGGGGTACATCTACCCGTATGATAGGCGCTATCATCATGGTACACGGTGATGATGACGGTCTTGTTCTTCCGCCTAAAATTGCTCCTGTTCAGGCAGTGATAATTCCGATAGCACAGAAGAAGCCCGGTGTTCTTGAAAAAGCATCTGAGCTTAAGGCAAGACTTATAGAAAAGGATATCCGTGTCAAGCTTGACGACAGCGACAAAGCGCCCGGCTGGAAGTTCTCACAATACGAGATGCTCGGTGTTCCTGTAAGAATCGAGATAGGACCTAAGGATATTGAAAACGGTCAGTGCGTTCTTGTACGCCGTGACAACCGTGAAAAAACGATCGTTGCCCTTGATGAGCTTGAAACAGCGGTAGAGCAGGCACTCAAAGACATACATGAGAGTATGTATCAGGCGGCTCTGAAAAATCTTGAGGAAAAAACCTTTGTTGCCCGTACACACGAGGAGTTCCTCGATATCGCCGCAAACAAGCCCGGATTTATCAAGGCAATGTGGTGCGGAAATTCCGAATGTGAGGATAAGCTCAAGGACGAAACAGGCGGCGTAAAATCGAGATGCATTCCGTTCAGGGAAGAGCAGCTCAGCGACGTATGCGTATGCTGCGGAAAGCCTGCTAAGCATATGGTTTATTGGGGCAAGCAGTATTAATATAGTCCCGGATTTCTGAAATAATCAAGCAGTATACTATCCTCAAAAAGAAATTGTATACTGCTTTTTATTATATCCAAAGGCAGAAGCACTGACCGAGCCTGCAGGCGAGACAGCCCCTCAGTTATTCTATAATAATTTAATAATCATAAAAAGGAGCATTGATATGGAAATAAGAAGGATACAGGCGTCTGAGATAACATCTGCCGTAAAAGAACTGTTCATGGATATGAACTATAACATCGGCAGCGATATACTCAGTGCACTGAATACCGCTAAAGATAACGAAACATCTGACACAGGCAGAAATGTTCTTGCACAGATCATCGAAAACCACAGCATAGCCTCATCAGAGCAGGTACCTATCTGTCAGGATACAGGCATGGCTGTTCTTTTTATCGAATACGGCGATCATGTCGTGATTGAGAACGGAAGCTTTGAGGAAGCCGTTCAGGAGGGTGTGCGCCGTGCATATATTGACGGCTACCTCCGCAAATCGGTTGTCACCGATCCTGTTTTTGACAGAATAAACACAAAGGACAACACCCCTGCCGTTATCTACACAGATATAGTAAAGGGCGACAAAATAAGAATACTTGCAGGCTGTAAAGGCTTCGGCAGTGAGAATATGTCCTCTGTAAAAATGCTCACTCCGTCAGCAGGAATTGAGGGCGTTAAGAAATTCATTATGGATACTGTAAATTATGCAGGTCCTAACCCCTGTCCCCCGATCGTTGTCGGTGTCGGAATAGGCGGAACATTTGAAAAAGCAGCAATGCTCGCAAAGAAAGCGACCCTGAGACCGATAGACACCCATAACCCCGACGAAAGATATCATGCTCTCGAAAACGAGCTGCTTGAGGAAATAAACAATACAGGCTTCGGTCCTGCAGGTCTCGGAGGAAAGACAACCGCTCTCGGAGTCAATATAGAGACCTTCCCTACACATATTGCAGGAATGCCTGTAGCCGTAAATATCTGCTGTCATGCAGCAAGGCACAAAGAAACAGAGATCTGACGAAAGGAGACAGCTGCCATGAGCATTAAAAAAATCACACTTCCGCTTACAGACGATGTTATAAAGGAGCTTAAAGCAGGCGACAGCGTACTTATCTCAGGCTCTGTTATAACAGGCCGTGATGCAGCGCATAAAAGACTGTATGAGCTGCTGCAAAAGGGTGAACCTTTGCCTGTTGATATACAGGGCGAGGTAATTTATTATGTCGGCCCTGCACCGGCAAAGCCCGGTCATGCAGTAGGCCCTGCAGGTCCCACATCAAGCTACCGCATGGATAAATACACACCTGCTCTGCTCGACAGAGGGCTTAAGGGAATGATAGGAAAAGGCGCACGAAATGACGAGGTCGTTGCTTCAATGATAAAAAACGGTGCCGTATACTTTGCTGCAATAGGCGGAGCCGCAGCTCTTATTTCAAGAAGCATAAAAAAGTCCGAGATACTCGCCTATGAGGATCTCGGAACAGAGGCAATATACCGTTTTTATGTAGAGGACTTTCCTGCCGTTGTGGCTATCGACAGCCGCGGTGAAAGCGTGCTCGTCACCAAGCCGAAAAAGAGCTGACGGAGGAATGATATGCAGGACAACAACTCGAATAATAACGGGGACAGCCCCTTTTACAAGGGCATTGACGAAAACTGCAGCGAAGAATATGACCCACGCACCAATATGTTCAGCGATTCGCCGTACGACCTTAACACAGGAGCGCCGATACAGCCGAGAATTCCGGCGCCGCATCATATAAGGATAAACAAGAAAAAGGAACTGCGAAAGCTCGTCACACCCTTTATATTATCGTATTTTCTTGTACTGCCGTTTACTGTAATACTCACCTTCTATATCAAGTATCCCGTTTTTTCAATTCCTATACCCGAATTTTATCTTCTCATAGCATTAAACAAGGAGCAAAGCTCCAACAAGCTCGCTTGATTGGAGCGAGCGACGCCGTCAACAGACGTCGGGGAGCTTTAGCTCCT
>CACXGH010000169.1 GCA_902767175.1 uncultured Ruminococcus sp. | reverse complement strand
CCCCGAGTCTCGCCTGCCGGCTCGGTCGGTGCTTCTGCCTTCGGCAGAGGTGTCCGCCGGACACCCGCACCCTCTATAGGCGGCGGGCGCCATACGTTCGTCGGTGGCGGGTTAAAATTCCTCACCGACGTCCGCAGGAGCCAAAGCTCCCCGACGTCTGTTGAATGCGCCGCTCGCTCCGATCAAGCGAGCTTGTTGGAGCTTAACTCCTCGTTTAATGCTCTAAGAGAAAAATATTATAAAAGAGCAGCAATAAAATCGAGAAAAAAGGCTATAAAACTTGATAAACGGATAAATGTATGGTATAATACCAATTGATTTTTCAGTTTTAATGGAGGAATAATAAAATGAAACTTATCTCATCAAACAAGGTCGATACAAACAGAGTTGAGCTCGTTGTTGAAATCGACGGCGAAACATTTATGAAGGCAGTAAATGCCGTTTATAAAAAGCAGGTAAAGAACATCACTATCCCCGGATTCAGAAAGGGTAAGGCACCCCGTTCTATCATAGAAAGAGAGTACGGCGAGGGTGTATTCTATGAAGATGCGCTCAAGGAAGTATATCCCGAGGCTATCTCTGACGCTGCTAACGAGGCAGGAGTAGAGCTTGTAAGGGATAAGATAGATGTTGATGTTGAGAAGGCAGGCAAGGATGGTGTTACATTCAAGGCAGTTGTAACAGTTGAGCCTGAGGTAGAGATCGAAGGCTATAAGGGTCTTACATATAAGCCTATGTCACTTGAGATCACCGATGAGGACGTTGACAACGAGATAAAGAAGGTACTTGACAGAAACAGCCGTCTTGTAACCGTTGAGGACAGAGAGGCTCAGAACGGTGATATCGCTGTTATCGACTTCAAGGGACTTCTTGACGGTGTTGCTTTTGAGGGCGGCACAGCAGAGAACTACAGCCTGACACTCGGCAGCGGTGCCTTCATTCCCGGCTTTGAGGAGCAGGTAGTCGGTCATAAGGCAGGCGAGGAGTTTACTATAGATGTAACCTTCCCTGAGGATTATCAGGAGGAAACACTCAAGGGCAAGGCTGTCCAGTTCGAGATCAAGCTCCATGAGATCAAGACAAAGGAGCTTCCTGCTCTTGACGATGATTTCGTAAAGGATACTACCGAATTTGATACAGTAGATGCTTATAAGGCTGATGTAAAAGAAAAGCTGCAGAAGGATCGTGCAGACGAGGCAGAGGCAGATAAGGAGCGTCAGCTTGCTGATAAGCTTCGTGAGCTTCTTAAAGCAGAGGTACCTGAGGCAATGTACGAGAATCAGGTCGACAATCTTGTTGATGAGTTTTCTATGAACCTCAGATCACAGGGCATAGACCTTGGTATGTATATGCAGTATACAGGTCTTACAGAGGATAAGCTCCGTGAGACATACCATGACAGAGCTGTATCTCAGGTAGATGTAAGACTTGCACTCAAGAAGATCGCAGAGCTTGAGGGAATCAAGGCTACAGAAGAAGATGTTGAGAATAAGTTCAACGAGATGGCTGAGAACTATAAGGTAGACATCAAGAGAGTAAAGGCTGCATTCTCTGCAAAGGATATTGCAGCAGATCTCAATGTTGAGAAAGCACTTGAGCTTGTCAAGGAAGCAGCAAAAGCAAGCGAAGAATAATTATATATCGCAAAGTAACGCCGATCCCGAATTATTTTGGGGTCGGCTTGTATAAAAAATAAAACCTGTGTCTATTATTAATACAGGCGAAACGGAGGTAATATAATGGCAACAATACCTTATGTCATCGAACAGACCAACAGAGGCGAGCGTTCTTATGATATTTATTCAAGACTGCTCAACGACAGAATAATCATGCTTACAGAAGAAGTAAACAACGTAACTGCAAGCCTTGTAGTGGCACAGCTTCTCTATCTTGAAGGACTTGATGCAACAAAGGACATAAGCCTTTACATCAACAGCCCCGGCGGTTCTGTAACCGACGGTATGGCTATTTATGATACAATGCATTATATCAAGTGCGATGTATCTACGATCTGTATGGGTATGGCTGCAAGCATGGGTGCGTTCCTTCTTGCTGCAGGCACTAAGGGCAAGCGCTTTGCTCTCCCCAACAGTGATATAATGATTCACCAGCCCAGCGGCGGTGCAAAGGGTCAGGCTACAGATATTATGATTCATGCTGACCATATTATCCAGACAAAGAAGAGACTCAATACAATACTATCTGAAAACACCGGACAGCCGTATGATGTTATCGCAAGAGATACAGAGCGTGACAACTTTATGACTGCTCAGCAGGCACTTGAGTACGGTCTGATTGATAAGGTGTTGACACAGCGATAAGGAGTTGCACAAATGGCAAACAAGGATGATTCCAAAAAGAATATTTACTGTTCATTCTGCGGAAAGTCGCAGGACGCCGTTGGAAAAATGGTACAGGGAGCAGGAGCATTCATCTGTGATGAATGTATCAGGCTCTGCAGTTCTCTGCTCAGAAATGATCCGTACCTTGATGCTGAGGATGAAGCCGCATTCGGTGAATTCGATGAACTGCCCAAGCCTATGGAAATCAAGGAAAAGCTTGATGAATACGTTATAGGACAGGACGAGGCAAAGATAGCTCTTGCTGTTTCGGTTTATAACCACTATAAGAGGATAAATAGCATAGAGGACGATGACGATGTTTCTCTGAACAAGAGCAATGTGCTTCTGCTTGGCCCTTCGGGTGTTGGAAAGACCTTGCTTGCTCAGACTCTTGCAAGAATTCTGGATGTTCCGTTTGCTATTGCCGATGCGACAACGCTGACTGAGGCAGGATATGTAGGCGAGGACGTCGAGAACATTCTTCTGCGTCTTATTCAGGCGGCAGATTTCGATATCGCCCGTGCCGAAAGAGGCATTATCTATGTGGACGAGATAGATAAAATTGCCCGTAAATCAGAAAATCCCTCTATAACCCGTGATGTAAGCGGTGAGGGTGTTCAGCAGGCACTGCTCAAGATACTTGAGGGTACAATATCAAATGTTCCCCCTCAGGGCGGAAGAAAGCATCCCCAGCAGGAGTTTATTCAGATAGACACGACAAATATCCTGTTTATCTGCGGCGGAGCTTTTGACGGGCTTGAAAAGACCGTTGAAAAGAGAATGGGCTCATCTGTATTGGGCTTTAATGCTGAGATCAGAACAAAGACGGAACTTGATACAACAAGCTGGATGTCCGATGTTATACCTCAGGATCTTGTAAAGTTCGGACTTATTCCCGAACTTGTGGGCAGACTTCCTGTTATTACAGCACTTAACGGTCTTGATGAAAAGTCACTTGTCCGTATACTCAAAGAGCCGAAGGACTCGCTTGTAAAGCAGTATAAGAAGCTGTTTGATATGGACGGTGTAGAGCTTGAGTTCGAGGACGAGGCTCTTATTGAGGTGGCAAGAAAGGCTATCGAGCGTCATACGGGAGCAAGAGGACTTCGTTCAATTATGGAAGATATCCTCAAAAAGCTTATGTTTGAGATACCGTCTGACGAGACTGTCACAAAGGTTATTATCACACCTCAGACCGTTACCGGGAATGCAGAGCCTGAGCTTGTGCATTCCAAGACAAACAGAATAAAGAAATATACTGCTGCAAGAAAGTTATCAAAGAAAAAATCAAAGAGACACCCTGCATGACAGTGATTTTTGAAAAATAGTAAAAACAAGCCGATGAAGGTCAATTCAGACGACCTCCATCGGCGTTGTTATTTTCAGGATTTCTTTCCGTTTTTTGGAAAGCTGAAATTTACTACGAATATTCCTGAGCAGACTAAAAGCAGCGAAAGCATATTTGTAAGTGTAAATATGTTTTCTCCAAGGAACAGCGCCGACCACATTGTACCGAAAACAGGGATCAGCAGATTGAATACTGCTACCTTGCTGACACTGTTGTGGAACAAAAGCATTGTCCACAGCATGAATGCAATGCCTGCCATAGCTGCAAGATACAGCAGCATAAAAACAGAGCCTGCACCGCTGAAAACAAGCCTTCCGCCTGACAATGTGCCTGCAAAGATCAGGGCAGAGCCTCCAAAAATGAGCTGCCACGCCGAAAGCTGAACAGGACTTCTTCCGCCTGATATTTTCTTGCTTATAACATTTCCTGCAGCCCCTGACAGATTTGATAGAATAACAAGACCGTCCCCGAGCAGAAGAAAGCCCCCGAGACTGTCACCGCCTGTATTCATCAGAATTATTCCCGTAAGACCAATTGCACAGCCGATAAGCTTTTTTAAGGTCAGCTTATCACTTTTGAACACAGCAGCTGAAAGAATTACAGAGCCGAATGCTGAAACTGAGGTCAGTATTGCGGATTTTGTTCCGCTTACATTGACAAGCCCTATATAAAGCAGAAAATACTGCAAAAAAGTCTGAAAGAAGCCAAGAATGCCGATGGGCAGTAAGTCCCTGCGGTTTATTTTCATGGCTTTCCTGTCAATAATCAGACCTGTACAAAGAACTATAATTCCTGCAAGAAAAAATCTTGCTCCGGCAAATATAAGCTTTGTCGGAATGTCATCGCTTCGGATATTAAAAAGCTCATAGCCGATTTTGATACAAGGAAATGCAGAGCCCCACAGCAGGGTGCAGAAAACTGAAACAGCGATGACAAAAACAGGATTGGTTTTTATAGAATTGTTTTTCATGTCATGTCACTTTCTTCTGGCGTACTATCATCAAAACGCTCAAGGAAATTATGCTCTTCATTTTCGAGATAGTATCCTATTACCGTACTCAGGTTGATACGCTCCACACTCCGGAAAATATTCATCTCAACCTGCGGATTTGTTTTTTTCAGTTCACGGATAAGCATTTTTATTTCCTGACGCTTTGAGGTGCCTGTGCCGTCCTGCACAGCGTTCTGTTCAGTGAAACGGCAGGCGCACTGAAGAAAATCAAGATGATTATAATTCTTCCATGAGATTATATCCTTTTCACGGATATAATACATAGGACGGATAAGTTCCATTCCTTCAAAATTAGTGCTTTTTATTCTTGGCATCATTGTCTGCACCTGAGCGCCGTAGAGCATACCCATCAGAATGGTTTCGATAACATCATCAAAATGATGCCCGAGAGCAATTTTATTGCAGCCTAAATCCTGTGCCTGTTTGTAAAGATGTCCACGTCTCATTCTTGCACAAAGGTAGCAGGGATTTTTTTCTATATTGACGACAGAGCAGAAAATATCCGTATCAAAAATATGTATCGGTATTTCAAGCAGGCTTGCATTGTCTATTATTTTCTGCCTGTTTACAGGAGAATATCCCGGATCCATAACGATGAATTCCATTTCAAACGGATAGTCGCCGTGTCTTGACAGCTCCTGCATAAGCTTGGCAAGCAGCATGGAGTCCTTACCGCCTGAAATACATACAGCTATTTTATCTCCCCTGCTTATCAGCTTATAGTCCTTTACTGCGCCGATGAATCTATGAAACAGTGTTTTTTTATATTTTGTTATTATGCTGTGTTCAGCAGCGTTGAATTTTTCCAAAGCAATACCTCCACAAAAATGTCAATGAAATTATAGCACCTTGAACTAATGGTGTCAATCATGGGGCTGCAGCCTGAAATCAAGGCATTATCATTGGATCAAGGCTCCTGTAATTGTTCCTTACTGACAGGAATTCTCTTTTTATAATCAGACTTCTAATTCATAGTGATCATTATTCCTGACAAAACTTTCTGTTCAGGAAAAAACGGACAAAACGAAAAAATACCCTCAGAAGAAATATCTCTTTGTAAATTGATCTCCATATATGCAGGTGTCTGAGGAGCCGAAAACTCTGTTATGGCGAAAAGCCTTGCTTTTTGACTTATCGGAATAACTCACGGGCTGATGTAATATTATTTGATATACTAAAGACAAGGAGGAAGAATAATATGTCGGAGGTCAGGGACAGCTTTGACTCTGCAGCGGAGGTGCTTTGTGATGAACTCAGAGCTTTGACAGATATGATACCCGAAAAGAAGAAGGCAGGCATACAGGAGATCAGACTGCGTATAGGAAAACCTCTTGCGTTTACAAGCGGGTCATCAACTATGTTTGCGGACAGCAGCGGAAGAATACTCTACTCTATGAGTGAAAATGCCTTTATCACTACAAGGCGCCATATATACGATACCTTCCGCAGAATTTGCGGTTATTCGGTCTATAGCTATCAGGACGATATCAGAAACGGCTACATTACCGTAAAGGGCGGTCATAGAGTGGGACTATGCGGTACGGCAGCAACTAAAGACGGAAAAATCTCTGCAGTAAGCGATATCTCATCGCTGAATATAAGAATATCCCGTCAGATATTCGGGGCTGCCGATGAGCTGATAAAGGAGCTGTGTCCCTTTGAAGGAGGTGTTCTTATCGCAGGAGCGCCTTCAACAGGAAAAACTACATTGCTGAGAGACCTTGCAAGAAGTCTTTCAACGGGAAACGGCTGCAGGATAATGAGAACTGTCGTGATTGATGAGAGGGGTGAGCTGTCGGGTACATTTCAGGGCAATTCCTTCAACGACTTAGGACTTTGTGATATTCTGAACGGATATCCCAAGGGTGAGGGAATAATGCAGGCGGTAAGAGCGTTGTCTCCGCAGGTGATAATCTGTGATGAGCTTGGAAGTGAGGAGGACTGTATCGGAGTATCACAGGGGTTTAATGCAGGAGCAGCAATCATAGCTTCAATTCATGCATCAGGTCTTGACGGTCTTATGAGCCGCCCTCAGACTAAGGCTTTGTTAAAGACGGGTGCTTTTGCGACAGGGGTTATTCTTTCATCACCTGACAGACCATGCAGGGTATCGGAGATAACTAAGTTCTGATGTGTTTTTATGGAATAGCAGTAAGAATAACAGGCGTTGATAATAATGCGGAGGCAGGATATGAATATTTTACGGCTGAGCGGAGGATTGTTCCTTGTAATATGCGGCTTTTTGGGAGGGGTATTCATGACCGAAAGGCTTAAGGCGAGGGCAAGCTTTATGGGGCAGTATGTAAGATTTCTCACTCAGGCGCAGGCTATAATAGGATATACTGCAGCAGAGGCAGATGAGCTTTTCAGCAGTGTCAGGGGAGTGCCGATGCTGAGACCTGTGCTTGAGGGTACAAAGAGGGAGATGAAAAAGGGTGAAAAGCTTGATACTGCGTGGAAAAGGTCGGTAGACAGCAATGTATACAGCAGCGAGGACAGAAAGCTATTGTATTATTTTGGCGAGACCTTTGGTACGAGCAATGTTGAGGGCGAGCTTTCAAAGCTTGCTCTTCACAGGGACAGTGCGGAGAGAATGTACAGCGAGTATCTTGAAGAGGTCAGAGTAAAGAAAAAGCTGTATAAAACAGTGGGCTTCTTCTGCGGCGCTCTGGCTGCTGCATTGTTGGTCTGATAACGGATATGCTTACAGGTCGGGGAAGAAATGAATATAGACTTTATTTTTAAAATAGCAGCAATAGGAATAATAGTAGCGGTGCTCAGTCTGGTTCTGTCACGGTCGGGGCGTGAAGAACAGGCAATGATGACGACACTTGCAGGACTTATTGTAGTTCTGCTTATGCTCGTCGAGCAGATATCAGACCTTTTTACAACGATAGAAAGGCTTTTCGGGTTCTGATATGCAGCCGTTCTGGATAGCAGCCGCAGCCGTTGCAGCGGCGTTCAGTGCTGTGGCACTGAGAAAATATGCCCCCGAAATGTCCGCCGTTATTGCAGTTTCTGCAGGCGGTGTGATATTGCTTTCTATATTGTCTCAGACATCTCCTGTAATAAATGAGATAGGGCAGTTTATCAAGGGCGCAGGGATAGACGGTACATACGGCTCAGTGCTGATAAAAACGATCGGCATTTGTTTTCTCAGTCAATTTACTGCCGATACCTGCCGTGATGCCGGTCAGAATTCCCTTGCCTCAAAGGTAGAGCTTGCCGCAAAAATATCGGTCACTGTATTATCCTTGCCGTTGTTTGAGGCTGTTCTTCAGACAGCGGCAGCCCTGATAACTAATTGATGAGAAGTGATAATGATAAAAAGGATAATTTTAATTTTAGCTGCTGTTTTTGCTTCAGTGATGTTTTCACTGAATGTATCCGCAGTATCGGAAAACGATGAGAATACATCACTGTATAAAGTACAGTCAGAAGCGGCGGGTCTTGAGCAGCTTTTGGGAGGTCTGCCGCAGCAGACGAGAGAACAGCTTACAGCGGCAGGAATTGAGCTTGATATGGGAAACAGTCCCTCAGCTCTGAGCTTTGGAAGTATACTTTCTCAGACAGCCAATATGCTTGCGGCAGGCAGCCGCACTCCGCTGTGCGGATTTACAGCCTGTTTAGGCATAATTATTTTATGCTCCGTGACAGAGGGCTTTGGTATAAGCGCTTCGGAAAAAAAGCTGTCAACAGTTCAGAATGCAGTCGGTACAATGTGTATATGTGCGGCGGTAATAGTTCCTCTCAGTTCAACCATTCAAAGGACAGCAGAAGTACTGAGCGGTGCTTCGGGATTTCTTGCGATATATGCTCCCGTAATGGCAGGACTTATGTTAAGCTCCGGCAGTGAGCTTGGTGCAGCGTCATATTATACTGCAATGCTCACCGCAGGAAATGCAGTGTCACTCACTGCTTCAAAGCTTGTTGTTCCTATGATGAATGCCTTCCTTGCACTGTCTGTTACTTCTTCGGTATCCCCTAAGCTGCAGCTTGGCTCACTGTGCGAAACGGTCTATAAAACGGCTAAATGGGCTATAACACTTGTTATGTCAATATTCATAACCGTAATGTCGCTGAATACGATAATAACATCTTCAATGGATAATGTTACAAAAAGGGCGCTTAAATTTACTGTCAGCTCCTTTGTGCCTGTACTCGGCGGAGTGCTCAGCGAGGCTCTTTCTGCATTCAGCGGAAGTCTCGATGTTCTGAGGTCGGGTGCAGGAGTGTTTGTGATAATAGCATCGGCTTTTATAATCCTTCCAGTATTGTTTGAATGCATAGTATGGCAGTTCTCTTTGTTTGTTCTTTCATCGGCAGCGGATATTTCAGGCATAAGCAGACTCAGCAAGGTGTTCGGCACGGTCTCGAAGGCTGCAGGAATGCTTACGGCATTGCTTCTTTGTACACTGACGGTGTTTATCATATCAACTGTGATAGTTCTTCTTGCGGCGCAGGGCAAGGGGGGATAATATGGACGGGATCAATAATTGGGCAGTCACGGTATGTACCTGTGCGGTAATTGTAACGATAGTCGAAATGCTGATTTCTGATACAGCACTTGAAAAAACTATCCGTATAACTCTCGGAGCATTTATGCTTTGTGCGGTTATAATTCCGCTCGGAGGTGTAGCTGCGGAGCTGAAAGACAGCTTTCAGTATGAAGATGAACATATTTATGAGTCGGTTATACCGGAAAATATTTCGGACAGCAGACTGAGCTATGTAAACGGGCAGATAGAGGAGCTGATCAGAACAAAACTTGCGGACAATGATGTAGCACCTGTAAAAATACAGGTCAGTACGTATATTGACGAAGATAACAGCATATCTATGATAACAGCAGAGATAACCCTGAGCCATAACGATGCAGGAAGGGCTTCGGCAGTGAGCAGGCTTATAAAAAATGAGCTTGGCATATCATGCAAGACTATAATAACGCAGTAAAAGGAAAAGGTGTCAGTATGTCGGACATAGAAACTTCATGCGATACACAGCAGACGAGGGAGGGCTTGATAAAGGGACATTTAAGCAGGGAGGCTCTGCTGAGACTTGTTGTTATCGCAGGAATAATAGGCATTGCTCTTATTTTTATTTCTAACCTTTTTAATAAGCAGGGCAAAACAGATACTAAGACGGTTTCGGCAGCGGAGGAGTTTGATACAAAGCAGACGGAGGAGTACCGTGAAACACTGAGTATGGAGCTGGGAAATATGGTGGCCAGCATTGAAGGCGCAGGAAAGACAAAGCTCATGCTAACTCTTGACGGTACGGTAAAGAATATATATGCTACGGACAAGGATCTGCAGCATAAGGAGAGCCGGCAGAAAACAGACAAGAATGACAACGCTGATCTGCTTGATAACGAAAAGCGCACTTGTATTGTCGTGAAAACGGGTGACGGCTCTGAGCAGGCTATAACTCTCGGACAGTCCATGCCTTCGGTAAGAGGGGTGCTTATAGTGTGCGAGGGAGGAGGAAACGAGGAGGTGTCAAAGCGGATAAAGGACGCTGTTTCGGCAGCACTTAATATTTCGGCATCACGCATTTGTGTGTTAAAAATGAGTTCATAAGAGGAGGAGCTTAACTATGACATTCGGAAAAAGACAGCTTTTGATAGGTGCAATGGTGGTGGCTTTAGGGGCAGCGGTATATCTGAATTGGCAGTTTTCGGGAGCACAGCCTGTGTCTGTTGCAGATGATGCCGATGCAGGTTCAAAGCAGCTCGGACAGACGGTTTATGTAAATACCGAGGTATCGGGTCAGACAAAAACAAGCTCCGGAGATGAAAGCGGCAATACTGCAGAAGAAAACAGCACTGCTGCTCAGACTGCTGCGGCAGTCAGCGGAGAAAAGCAGGCTGATGAGCCTCTTGCTGCCGAAAGGAAAAAGCGTACAGAAGCACATAAAGCGGCTCTTGACCCGCTCAAGGAGATTGCGGACTCTGACGACACCTCTGAAAATGCAAAGCTTGAAGCAGTTCGTGCAGCCGAGGAACTTGCGGCGGCTATCAAGACGGAGGGGGATATAGAAGCCGAAATAAGGGCTAAGGGTTTCAGCGATTGTCTTGTGAGCATAAATAACGGCTCGTGTACTGTAATTCTCCCCGAAGAAGGTCTTGACGATGCTTCCGTAATAACCGTTAAGGATATTGTAAACAGACAGGCAAACATAGATTTTGACAATATTACCGTTTCTCCCTATGTTTCAGAGGATAAAAAGGAAGGATAAATTGATGATCTTGCAGCGGCGGTTTTTCTGAAATCCTGATAAAATGGGGACTTTTTCGTGCGAAATATCAATATAATTTTCGCATTGTTCATGCAATTATTGTATGAATGACAGAAATTTAACAGAAAATTCCTCAAACCCTTGAAATAATCAGTGTTACACGATAAAATCATAAACGGACTATTAAAAGGGAGGAATTTAATTGAAGCATGGTATTATCGCATCTGCAATTACAGCGGCTGCCGCAGCATTTACTTTGACAATGCTCCCTTCTGCTTCAACGGAAGCGAAGGCAGTAACCTTTACGGATATAAATGACCCCTCAGTTTTTTTGAAACAGCAGGAATATGATACCTGTACACTGTGCGCTAACGTAATGATGCTCAGAAGAACATCTATGATGAGAGGCGACAGTGATTGGGACTCGATAACGGAATACAGCGCTAAGCCATATATATGGGTATGGGGCGCAGGAATGTATAATAACTATACCTTCAAGGGTATTACGGTATCCTACGGAAGAATACAGTACGATGCGGTTACTGAGCTGAGAGAGCTTTTGCAGGAGCATCCGGAGGGGATAGTTGCATACGATTTCGACAGGCCTCATGCAATCCTTCTTACAGACTACACGGACGGTGAATTCTACTGTGCTGAGCCTACAGAATCGGTAACTCCCGGCAGAGTAAATGCCAATCAGGCAACAAGAACCATATCCGGCATGGATGCTTATTGGTATGTTGAAAGCCCCGATGTCAGACTGACGAATCCTGTACCGGAAAAGCTCAGTAATAGGTCTGTAACGGATAGAAAGACTGTCACCGAAGGCGGCAGCATTACAATAAAGGGCGCTGCAAGCGGAGGAACAGGAGCTTATAAGTATTCATACTATTCAAGAAAGTCCGGTGAGTCCGGCTGGACAGCTCTCAGGGAAGGAACAAACGGCACTTCCGTAACTTTCAAGCCTTCTTCATGGGGAAAGTATGAGGTATATATTATTGCGGAAGATGAAAAGGGACAGTCAGCAGGTAAGATAATTGATATTACCGTTGTCAAAAACCTTGCAAATGAATCTTCTGTTTCTGCCTCAAAAACTGAAACAGGCAGCAGTGTGACGCTGAAAGGCAAAGCATCGGGCGGCTCGGGAAAATATGAGTATGCATATTATTATAAAAAGTCCTCAGGCTCATCATGGTTAACAATAAGAAATTACAGCAGCAGTACATCTGCAGTATTTAAACCCGTATCAGCAGGAGATTATAAGCTGCTTATAAAAGTCAAGGACTCAAGGGGCGCATTGGAAAAGATGATTTTTTCACTGACCGTTGAAAAGCCCTTGAAAAACAACTCGGCCGTATCATCAAAAAAGACAACTGTCGGATCCGAGGTCAGGCTTAAAGGTGCTGCAAGCGGCGGCTCCGGAAAATATCAGTTTGCTTACTATTACAGAAAAGCAGGCAGCAGCAATTGGGTGACTATAAAGAACTACAGCAGCGATACAACAGTGCCGTTCAAGCCGCTGTCCGCAGCAGATTATGAGCTTATGATAAAGGCAAAGGATACTGAGGCACGAATTGAGAAAAAGACTTTTTCTCTCAAGGTCATAAAGACTCTGAAAAATAACTCTACGGTATCCTCAAAGAACATCAAAAAGGGCAGTACGCTGATTATAAAAGGAAATGCTGACGGCGGCTCGGGTGTTTATGAATATGCGTTTTATTATAAGACGGAGCAGTCATCACAGTGGAAACTGCTCAGAGACTATAAAAGCTCCTCCAATATTGTGTTTACTACCAGAGACGCAGGATCTTACAGAATAATGGTCAAGGTAAGGGACACAGAGGGCAATTTAGCAAAGAAATACATTTCAATAACCGTTAAATAAAACAGCCATGTTCTGTAACCGGAAAAATAACTATTCAGGCGGTGCTTTGCAGGTTAACGAACAGGTCTGATATAAGGACACATTATCACATCAATTGATAATGTGTCCGTTTTGTTGATTAATTATAAATGCATGATATAATATGCTTAGACAATATCTTTTCTGAGGTGCTTATGAAAAAACTTTATGTTATCGGAACAGTTCTTGTGTTATTGCTAATAATGACATTTGCTCCGTCAGCTTATGCAGTATCACCAAAATGCAGCATTACCACAGACAGTGAAGTTAAACAGGGAAAGAACTTTTCGGTTTTTCTCAGCCTTGAAGGCTGTACCGCTTTGTGCGCAGCTGATATTGAACTTCAATATGACGGCAATTCTCTCCGTCTCAGCAATGCCGAACTTGTTGATAAAGAGCCTAATGATGTTTTCAGATATAACGATACAGACGGGAATGTCAAAATTATTTTTGTATCCTTTAACGATACAGGCAAAACAAGGAAAATAAAACTGCACTTTTCAAATACTGATAAAGAAAAGGAAAAATACAGATTTGAGGTAACAAAGTGCAGTATAACGAATGACGGAGAAATTCTGATAAGCCCCGAAAGCCTGCCTGTTCTTGATATTACAGCGGCAAAACCGTCAGCGAATTCAGGAGGAGAAGCAGGGTCTGCTCTTACATCAAAGCAAGGGGAGAGCAGCAGGAACTCTTTCGGAAAATCAGGCTCGTCAGGTGAAGGCTCTGCTGAATCGTCAAAGAATAATGAAAAAAGCAGGGAGAAAGATCATAACAGCGATAACGAAGACGGGGAGACGGCGTCAGATCAGGAAACGTCACCGGAGCAGCAGACAAAGACTCCCGATACATACTACATACAGGAGAAAAATAACGATGCTTCTGTCAGTGAAAGAACATTCATAGCTGCCGCAGGAATAGCGGTTATTATCATACTTGCTGCTGTGATATTCTTTCGTATCGGCAGGACATTTCCGGAAAAGAAAGATAATGACAAAGAATAATAAATGCACGGTAACCGAATAATTACCGTGCATTTATGTTTTACTTAATACTTATTCCGAAGAATGCCGCAGCATTCTTATACATAAGACAGTTGTATTCCTCAGGTGTGATAAGCTCCCTCAGTTCATTGAAATACTGCTGATAGAGAGAACGGTCTCCTGTCTTGTTATGCAGATAGGTATCTCTGCCGTCTATGGGAGAGTCGCTGCCGAACATTATTTTTTCAACTCCTGCCGTGTGTATAAGCTTTATTGTGCTGCTCAAAGGTACCCATGTGGTATCTCCGTAAAGATTAGGCAGCTTGCTTATAAGCTCAATGGCTTCACTGTTATCAGTGCCAAGTCCCATGTGTACCATCACAAAGCGTGTTTTAGGGAATCTTTTTGCCATATTATATACTCTTATGCACGATGCGGTATCTGAGCCTCCTGTATGAACGACAGCTGGCAGTCCGTAATGCTGTGCAAGCTCAATAAACGGCTCGACAAGTTTTCCGTCAAACGGAACGTTTGAATGATAAGGATGAAACTTTATCGCCTTAATATATTTTCTGTTGTCGTTTATTGCTTTATACAGGTCATAATCCGCCTTTTCACCATAGGGCTTTACCCATACGGCAGCGGAGATCTTATCAGGATATTTTTTCGCAAAGGACACAGCATCGTTCAGGCATTCGATCTGTGAATGCTGAAACTTTGCAGGAACAGGTCTGAGGTTATGGTCGAATTCAGCTGCATTTATGCTCGATACGATGCAGTGGTCTATACCGTATCTTTCCATGGAATAAATGACATCATCTTCGGTCATGACGAAATCAAGCATTCCGCCGATGTGGACATGTGTGTCTATGATCATATCATATCCCCCCGATCATTTTTCTTCTATAAGACGCTTAAGCTCGTCCATGAAGGTATGTATATCCTGAAACTGTCTGTAAACACAGGCAAAACGGACATACGCTACCTCGTCCACGTCCTTGAGTACCTCCATGGTGTATTCTCCTATCCGTTCTGAGGGTACCTCCCTGTCAAGTGTGTTCTGAATTTTTGCCTCGACCTTATCAACTATAAGGTCTATCTGATCAAGGGAGATAGGGCGCTTTTCACAGGCACGGAGTATTCCCTTAGTAAGCTTCTGTCTGTTGTAAGGCTCACGGGTGTTGTCTCGCTTTATTACCATAATAGGAGTTGTTTCGATTATCTCGTAGGTGGTGAAACGCTTTGAGCAGTTGAAGCACTCACGGCGGCGTCTTATTCTTTCCCCCTCATCTGTAGGTCTTGAATCCACTACCTTGCTTTCTTCACATCCGCAGAATGGACATTTCATTATATATTCCTCCTATATTGTTATTTTATCTATAAGCCTGTCTATATATTCACGGGAGTGTTTAAGCTCCTCGGTTTTATCATAGCTGAAACGGTACACCTCAATCATTACATCGCCATTATAGCCCGAGCTTATCAGGTTCCTTAAAAATCCCTCAAGGTCATAGTTGCCTTTTCCGGGCAGAACACAGGAGCTGTTCTCTCCGACATCACTTATATGTACATGACGAAGCCAGTCTCCCATTGCACGAGCCATGGCTTCGGGTGTGATACCGCTTCTTACAGCCTGTTTTACATCGCAGACGAAGGCTGCGTTGCCGGGTATTTCCTGAGCCATGCGGAGAATAAAATCCGTATTTCTGCTGCGGAATTTATTGACATTTTCCTGCAGAAGCTCAGCACCGTAGCATTGTGCTCTCTCCTGCATTATGGCAAATCTGCGGAAATATTCACTGTCGCTGAGTGAAGACGCATATTCGGCGTTAAGCCCGTGAAGGACTATTTTATCGGCTCCGAGTCTTTGAGCTGCTCTTAAATACATATCATAAAAGTCAACGCCGTCAAGAAACCTTCTCTCATAATTTGAAAACAGCAAAAACGACTCAAATGATGAAGTGAATGGGTGGACAGATACTACTCTTGCACTGTTTTTTTCAAGCATACAGCGAAGTCTGTCAAGATAATCCGGTTCAAGCTCTGAGAAACTGTTGAAAAAAATTTCAAAGGTATCAAAACCGAGTGAAAGCATTGTTCTGAGTGCATCTTCCGTCAGCATAGGGTATAAACAGCCTGTAGAAATTCCTGTTTTCATATTAACTCCGTTACGATAGTCTGTGTCATTCTTAATATAACCTATTATAAGAAACCGCTGAATAAATCACGCAATACAGCACCGGATATGATCAGCGCTTCCATAATTATATAATATCTCTTTTTTGCTTTAAAGTCAAATAAATTCAAAGCAATTTGTATAGTTTTTTTGTGAACAGAGAGGTTTGTATGGGCAGTTTTTTATATGATTTTTTATTGTGATTATTTAAGATTATAAACTTTATAAAATTTTTATAAAAATCGCTTGACAAATGGATAGTTTTGGTATAATATAATATCAGTGTAAGACAAGGAACGACAAAGATATAAACAAACATGGTTTATATCGCTTAAAATCAGATTATTTCTTTTCTTTCCTTTTTCCTTTTTTCTTTTTATTCCTTTAAGCAAAAGTGCAGGCTGTGCCTGCACTTTTGCTTTTGTAAAATAATAGGGAATCGCTGAATAAATCACGCCTTACGGCTCAGCACCAGTCTTGCTTGCCTTTTTCCTCATCTTGTATAAATATCCCTTGACACCCGACAGGCAGCCTGCGGTCTTTTTGTACAACCTGACAAAAAATGCTGACGCAATAAAGGCACTGAATTTTATCAGCGCTTCCTTAGTTGATTTTCTGATAAAATGATATTTTGTATTGAAAAATGTATTTTTTTATGATAGTATTAAGAGCGTAATAATAACAGAGGAGAGATGGCAGTGAATAATAACTATCCGAACAGAGATTTCTCGGGCGGCAGCGGCAATGACAATGAATTCGACAGCGGTTTTGCAGGCGGCAACAGCACAACTGACTATAACGGCAGCTTTGGAGGTCAGTCTCTCGGCAGCTATGACGCTTCAAGTCAGAATAACAATTCCTTTGCAGGTAATAACGGTTTTGGCGAAAACAGCTTCAACAGCAATAACAGCTTTGGCGGCAGCAGTATGTACGGCGGTGATGATCCGAATTACGATCCCAATGCTCCGCTTTATCATCCCGAACCTATGGGCTATGATCCAAACGCACCTCTGTATCATCCCGAAAATTCATTCAGAAGCAGTTCGTCCGTATCAACAGCTACACGCCCTGCAAAGAATAAGACACAATCAGTAATTATTATTGCACTGATACTCGTAGCGGCTGTAGTTCTGAGTTTTGTTGCATACAAGGTGTTCTTTTCAAAGAGGACATTGAAACAATATGCCGACAGTTCGGAAGGAAAAAGAACATTTTCCCAGATAAAGAATGATTTTAATACCGGCAATTATAATATGAAGAGCTTTGATATTTATGTTGAAGGCGATGACATACTTGTATATGAAGCCGAATATAATATCACAGGCATAAGTGCTGCGGACAGAGCAAGCGTTGATAAATATATGGAACTTGCTACACCTTCTCTTAAAAAAGAAATTCAGACAATGATGGACTCCGAAAAGCTCACACAGTTTTCGATAAAGTTCATATTCAAGAATAAAGACGGAAATACAATTACTGAATATACCATTGCTCCGTGAGTTTAAGCAGGAAAGCGTAAGCTTTCCTGCTTTGTTGCTTTTGCAGATCATTGCTGAGAAATAAGCGATAAACTGCACAGAGCTGTTATTGAAGAAAGCGGTTTTACGGTGATTTCCGCAATTTTTTGTCAGCATTGCTTGAATATATACGATATCTGTGGTATCATGAAATAAATATTTGTATATAGATTGATTAGTATGAGCTGAAACGAATGTTCAAAATGCGGTCAACCGTAAATAAATACAGAGGTGGATAATATGGCTGATGCAATGGATTTTTCCCCGTTATGGGGTGAATGGCATTTAAAGGAGCTTCTTGGCAGGGGAAGCTTCGGAGCTGTCTACAGGGCAGAAAAAACTGAATACGGAAATACTTATACCTCTGCGATAAAGCACCTGTCAATACCTCCGCAAAATATGACAAAGGAAATGCTTGTCGCTGACGGAATCGCTACAGATGATAAGACTCTCAGTCTGTACTGCGACAGTCTGAGAGACAGTATCATTAAAGAGATAAATTTCTGCTATACTCTCAGGGGAAATACAAATATCGTAGCTTATGAGGATCATTGTATTATTCCGAAAAAATCAGGCATAGGCTATGATATATTTATCCGCATGGAGCTTCTGACGGCTCTGCCGAAGTACCTTACACAGCATAATATGACCGAGCAGGAAGTTATAAAGCTTGGCATAGAGCTTTGTGAGGCACTCAATATCCTGAATGCGAATCATATAATCCACAGAGATATCAAGCCTGCGAATATTTTTGTAAATTCAATGGGTATTTTCAAGCTTGGTGACTTTGGTGAGTCTAAGGTGCTTTCAAATTCCTCTATGGGTATGTCTATAAGGGGGACCTATGCCTATATCTCGCCCGAAATATCAAAGGGTGAGGGCGGCAATATAACCGCAGATATATATTCTCTCGGTCTTGTTATGTACAGGCTTCTCAACGGCAACAGGGCGCCGTTCCTCCCGGTTTCGGGTCAGCCTGTTTCATCTGCCGAGTCTGAACAGGCAAATATAAGAAGGCTTAAGGGCGAGCCTGTTCCTGCGCCTGCTTACTGTTCAAATCCTGCCCTTGCAAGTATCATTCTTAAGGCTTGTCAGTTTGGCAGGGAGAACAGGTGGCAGGATCCCAATGATATGAAAATGGCTCTTGAATCTCTTCGGTATTCAAATAATGTACAGCTTCAGAAGAATGCTTTCGGTACTTATCAGACTTCCGGCACAATGCCTGTAAATAATTCTATGATGTCCGGCATTCAGATGGCGGCGGGCACCCCCGTAAGCTATACAGCGACCGGTATTAACGGCACCGCAGGCTACTATCCTTCTGCTCCTCAGCCCGTACCTCCTCCTGCACCTAAAAAGAGCCGTCTGCCTTTGATAATAGGAATTATTGCGGCGGCAGTTGCTGCGGTTGGCGTAACGGTGGCTATAATCCTGATTGCAAATTCCGGAAAGAATAATAACGGCAGTAATGATCAGAGCAGTATCAGTTCCGTTCCGGGCACAGAGAGTCTCCCGGGTGAGTCAAGTCAGCCCGGCACAAGTCAGACTGAAACTATCAATATCAGGGAGTATTTTGAAACACCGACAGGAAAAGCCGACAAGGAGCTGTCTGAAAAACTCGGGGCGGAAACCGACGGTATTAAGTCACTAAGCCTCTATACTGAGAATGACGATACAATGGTCTATGATTTTGTTTTTGATGCTGTCGGGGTTACCGATGAACAGAAACAGACTATGGTAGCTAATATGGACGAGCAGAAGGCATCAATGCAGACGCTGATAAGGACAATGATGACTAATTACGGCATTGATAGATTTGATATACTGTACAGATACAGGACGTCAAACAATAATCTCATACTTGAATACAGGATCTCATTATGATATGAAAAATATAAGGGCGGCTCATTGCGTGCCGCCCTGCTTTTTCTATTAATCTTGCTTTTTACTTGAACAATAGTATCTGTTATGATAAAATAGCATAAGAGAACATTGATAGGAGTGTTTATTGTGTCTGATATTATGTCCTTTTCACCGCTCTGGGGTGAATGGTACATTAAAGAACTGATCGGCAAGGGTACATTCGGAGCTGTATATACGGCAGAAAAAAATGAATACGGAAATACATATACCTCTGCCGTAAAGCATATTTCTATACCTAATGAAAGCATGAATGCGGATTCTCTGATAGCTGAGGGTGTCGTTGCCGATGAGAAGTCGGTAATGGTGTATTACGATTCTGTCCGTGATAAGATGATCAAGGAAATTAATTTCTGCTATGCTCTCAGGGGAAATACGAACATCGTATCGTATGAGGACCATTGCATTATCCCGAAGGCAGACGGAGTAGGTTATGATATTTTTATCCGTATGGAGCATCTTACGGCACTGCCGAAGTATATGCGTGAAAATGCATTCGGTGAAAATGAAGTTATTCAGCTCGGTATAGATATATGTTCCGCTCTTGAGGTACTGGACAAGCAGAATATAATACACCGTGATATCAAGCCTGCCAATATTTTTGTGAATTCGGTAGGTGTATATAAGCTCGGAGATTTCGGAGAATCAAAGGTGCTTTCAAATACCAATGTCGGAATGACGGTAAGAGGTACCTATACATATATGTCGCCTGAGATATCTATGGGACGGAATGCCAATATAACCGCAGATATTTATTCTCTCGGAATAGTTATGTACAGGCTGTTAAACGGCAATAAAGCGCCGTTTGTCCCTGTAGAAATGACTGCGGTCGATTCACAGGTGGTAGAGGCTGCCAATATCAGGAGATTCAGGGGTGAAAAGCTGCCATTGCCTAAGTACTGTCAGAACAGCAGACTTGCAGAGGTTATTATGAAAGCCTGTGAGTTTTCTCCTTCCGACAGATGGCAGAAGCCGAGACAGATGAAGAAGGCTCTTGAAAGCCTTCTTGAACAGCCCAAAGCGGCTCAGACAGTCGATACACAGCATTCCGCTGAGGTTATCATGCCGCAGAATAATGCTGAGCCTTCCTCTAAAAAACGAGGAAAGCTCAAGATAATAATTCCTGTTATTGCAGCGCTTATCATTGCAGCGGCGGCTGTGGTAACTATAATTGCCGTGAATAACAATAAGCCGTCAGATGATAAAAAGCCTGCGGATAATACTTCGGCAGAAAGCTCCCGACAGAGCAGTGAAATAAAAGAAAGCTCTGTACAGTCATCTGAACAGAGTGAGAATCAAAGCTCTGTTCCCGGTGAAGCAAGCATTGTTTCGCTCGGAATAACGTCAATGCCTGAGAAAACGGTATATACAAAGGGAGAAGCTTTTGATACGAATGGGATAGTATTGGAAGCAGGATACAGTGACGGTACAAAAAAGGCGGTTCCGGTTACGGAATGCGAGATCAGCGGGTTTGATTCTTCTGCTGCAGGAACAAATACCGTAGTACTGAGTTACGGAGGAAAAACTGCAGAGTTCAGCATAGAAGTCAAAGATGAGGATACGGGACTTCTTGACAGCGGCAGCTGCGGCAGCTCAATGAAATATACAATAAGCAGGGACGGAGTTCTTACAATAAGCGGCAGCGGTAAAATGGACGACTATTCCCTGAATTATGTCATTCTTGAGAATAATTCTGTAGGTATAAGGTGCGACCACCCATGGATAGACCATGCAGGTGAAATTACAAAGGTGGTAATCGAGGACGGAGTCGGCTCTGTCGGAGACCGTGCATTTTATGAGCTTTCCAATCTTACTGAGATCGTAATGCCTGACAGTGTTGCTTCTGTTGGAGAAGGCTGTTTCAGGGGCTGTACAAGACTGCAGAGGCTCGATATTCCGGCAGGTGTTTCTCAGATAGGTGATGAGGCGTTCGTAAGCTGCAGAAGTCTCAGAGAAATAAATGTTGACAGCAGAAACAGCACATATTCATCTTCTGACGGAGGTTTGCTTTCAAATGATATGAAAACCATGCTGAAATGTCCGGAAGCAATGGAGGGTGTATATAATGTGCCTTCCGGTGTGGATACTATCGGTACATGGGCATTTGATAACTGCAGCAGACTTACGGAAATAGTGCTGCCTGACAGTCTTGAAGTTATAGAAAAATATGCTTTTTCGGGCTGTAAGAGCGTTTCTGTTATTGAGATTCCTTCAAGCGTAACGATGATAGAAGCGTCGGCATTCCGTTATTGGCAGAATACACAAAATATCAGCTTCCCCGGCATTACGTCAGTTCCCGACAGTTGGGATAAGGGCTGGTATAACGATTGCAAGGCAGAATGTCTCTGGGGCGGAGCGTTCGGCTGATTTACAGGAGATGATACTATGAATGAAGTAATTAAAGCTATAAAGGAAAGAAGAAGCATCAGAAAATTCAAGTCTGATGAAGTTCCTTCACGGCTTATAAAGGAAATTGTCGAGACAGGTACTTATGCCGCTAACGGCAGAGGTATGCAGTCTCCTATAATTATTGCAGTGACTGATAAAAAGCTGCGTGATGAGCTTTCGGAAGAAAACTGCAGAATAGGCGGCTGGGATAAGAGCTTTGACCCGTTTTACGGAGCGCCTGCAGTTCTTATTGTTCTTGCAGACAAGAGCAGACCAACATATTTGTATGACGGAAGTCTCGTTATGGGAGAGCTTATGCTTGCGGCACATTCTCTCGGACTCGGAAGCTGCTGGATACACAGAGCAAAAGAGGAGTTTGAGAGCGAAAAGGGCAGGGAACTGCTCAAAAGACTCGGCATAGAGGGAGATTATGAGGGAATAGGACACTGTGTAATAGGCTACTATGATGAGCCTGCTCCGGAGGCTGCTCCAAGGAAGGATAACAGAGCTTATTATATTGAATGATGACGTGTCTGCTTAATATCACTGTACGTCTGCAAGTTTATAAAAATAAAGCGCAGTAGTTTAACGGCTGCTGTGCTTTTTGTTATGCAGCAAAAGGCTTCAATTTATATCTGATACTAATATCAAATAGACCTGACGACAAGCTTTGGCGTTAAATTCCGCATAACTTCGTTGTCAATCCTCGGAATACACAAAGTATT
>CACXGH010000168.1 GCA_902767175.1 uncultured Ruminococcus sp. | reverse complement strand
ATATCTTAAGCACCTCCTATTATTACTATACCATAGGCAGTGCATTTATTTTGATTACAAAATATGACAGATTTAGATTGACGTGTTCTTCCGGCGGCAAGCCGATGTTCCCGATTACAGATGACGTCCGTTACACTCACTCTGATCATTGACCGGACACTCCATACCAGCAATTATACGCCGTCAGGCAGGCGGAACAGCAAGCTTTCAATTCCTGTTCAGACTTTAAGCTCTGATAGTAAATACAACCGTACAAATAATTCTAAAGGCTTACAGGAAAGTAAGCTGGCTTGTATCGGGCAGGTCACCGAATGCCTTTATATCTTTGAGCAGCTCTATAACAGTCTTTGATACCTTTGCTCTCTGCTGGAAATCCTCAACAGATGTAAACTCTCCGCCGTTTCTTGCTTCCGCAAGACCTATTGCCGCAGCTTCGCCGACACCCGGCAGTGCCGAGAACGGGAGTCTTATCTTATCTCCCTCAACGAGAAACTTTCTCGCATCCGACTTATATATATCTATAGGGAGCACTCCTACTCCTCTTGCCATCATTTCATTTATGAGCTGCCAGGTAGGAAGCGTTGAAATTTCCTTTGCACTTGCTTCCTTTCTCTGTATTTTTGTATTTATCTCCTGCATTTTGTTTCTTACGGCATTCTTTCCCCTGCACACTACGGCAGCATCAAATCCGTCGCTTTTTACGGTAAAATAAGCCGCATAGTATTCCTTCGGCTTATGCACCTTATACCAGCCGAGCCTTAGTGTAGCTATCATATATGCCGCAGCATGAGCCTTAGGGAACATATATTTTATCTTCATACAGGAATCTATATACCACTGAGGAACATTATGCTCCTTCATTGCCTTTATATGCTCCTCTGTCAGAAGCTTCGTTGCCTTGCCCTTACGGACTATCTCCATTATCTTGAATGCCATATCAGGCTCAAGACCCTTATGCATAAGATATACCATGATGTTGTCTCGTGTTCCGATAACCTCAGAGATCGTACATATTTTCTTTGCAATAAGCTCTGAAGCATTTCCTATCCATACATCAGTACCGTGTGAAAGACCTGATATCTGCAAAAGGTCGGAAAATGTCTTGGGCTGAGTTTCAATAAGCATCTGACGTACAAATGCTGTACCTACTTCGGGAAGTGAGAATGTACCCGTTTGTGAGTCTATATCCTCCGGCTCAACTCCGAGAGCCTTTGTAGATGTGAAAAGCGACATAACCTCAGGATCACTCATTGATATATTCATTACATCAATACCTGTATATTCCTCAAGGTACCTGTATGTTGTAGGAACATCGTGTCCAAGCTCGTCAAGCTTACAAACCGTATCATGGATAGAATGGAAGTCAAAGTGTGTTGTAAGGCTGTCCGTTTTCTGGTCGTTTGCAGGGTGCTGAATCGGACAGAATTCATATACGTCGTTCATTTTCGGTATAACGACCATTCCTCCGGGGTGCTGACCTGTTGTTCTTCGTACACCTGTACAGCCGAAAGCAAGTCTCAGCTCCTCAGCACGGTTAAAAGTCGTACCTGTCTCCTCACAATACTTCTTGACATAGCCTATTGCCGTTTTATCGGCAACTGTCGCAATCGTACCTGCCTTGAACACATTTTCTTTGCCGAATAACACCTCTGTGTATCTGTGAGACTGACTCTGATACTCACTTGCAAAGTTCAGGTCAATATCAGGCGTCTTATCTCCTTTGAAGCCAAGGAACGTCTCAAAGGGAATATCATGTCCGTCCCTGAGATAATCCGTACCGCAGTTCGGACATTTTTTCGGCGGAAGATCAAAGCCTGAGCCGACGCTGCCGTCGTCGAAGAATTCCGAATTGCAGCACGACGGACATACATAATGAGGACAAAGCGGATTGACCTCTGAAATACCCGACATCGTAGCGACGAATGATGAACCGACAGATCCTCGTGAGCCTACGAGATATCCATGTTCATTGGAATTTGCAACAAGCTTCTGCGCTGTCATATAAAGCACAGAGAAGCCGTTTGATATAATAGAATTAAGCTCCTTTTCAATTCTCGCCCTTACTATTTCGGGCAGAGGATCACCGTACTGTTTTTTTGCTCTCTCCCATGTTATCTCGGTAAGCTCTTCCTCAGCTCCCTCGATAAACGGCGGAAAGTTCCCCTTTGGCACGGCTCTTATATCTTCAATCATATCCGTAATATAGTTTGTATTTTTTACAACTACCTCGTAAGCCTTTTCTTTGCCGAGATACTCGAATTCTTTAAGCATTTCTGCCGTTGTTCTGAAATAAAGCGGCGGCTGTTCCTCTGCATCTGAGAAACCCTGAGCCGCAAGAAGTATCTTTCGGTACTCACTCTCATGCGGATCCATAAAATGCACGTCACAGGTAGCGACAACAGGAAGATCAAGCTCTTCGCCAAGCGAAACAATAAGCTTATTATATTCCTGCAGCTCCTCAACGCCCCCTACTCTGCCCTCTCTTACCAGATGCATATTATTGCCTATAGGCTGAATCTCAAGATAATCATAGAATGACGCTATGCTTTTCAGTTCTTCACGGCTCTTTCCGTCAAGTATAGCTCTATAAAGCTCACCTGCTTCACAGGCACTTCCTACAATCAGACCGTCACGCAGCTTAACCAGCTCTGATTTTGGCAGGAGAGGTTTTTTATAGAAATAGTCAAGATGAGACTTTGAGATAAGCTTATAAAGATTTTTCAGCCCAAGCT
>CACXGH010000167.1 GCA_902767175.1 uncultured Ruminococcus sp. | reverse complement strand
GGAGCTAAAGCTCCCCGACGTCTGTTGACGGCGTCGCTCGCTCCAATCAAGCGAGCTTGTTGGAGCTTTGCTCCTTGTTTAAAATATTGTCATATTGTTCTTCACAAAATAATTGACAATGTTTAAGTATAATATAATAGTAATAAACAGAAATAGTGAAAGGAGCGTTCATTATGAAAAAACGAATAACAGCATTACTATTAGCGGCGCTTATTTCGGTAGGAATGACCGCCTGCGGCAGTACGGGCAGTAACGAAGAAGCCTCCTCCGCCGACAGTACAAGTACGGCACAGTCCGGTGATAACGTATCGGATAACAGCACCGTCACTGAGATACAGACGCTGAGCACGGAAGAAATAAAAGCTCAGATAAAGAGTGAAGCCGAGAAAAATGAAGGAACAGTCAAGATCAAATTGTGGGCACCTGAAAACAGTATTGATCTGTATAAGGAAAAGCTTAAAGAATTCTCCGAGCTTTACGGCGACCCGTCCTATACACTTGATCTTGGTGCTTTGATTACCGACGGCAGCAAGGGTGCGCATAAAATGGTCGAAAATTACGAACATACTGCCGAAATAATTACGGTATCGGCTAATGATATCCCCCGTCTGATACAAAAGAACTATATCATCGAACCGGATAAAGCATACAGCGTAAACAGCACCGATATATTTACCGATGAAGCTGTGCAGGCTGTAACAATAGACGGCAGACAGTACGCTTACCCAATGTCATACACTCCCACTTGTATTGTATATGACAAGCAGGTATATACAGACCCTGCCGATATCGCCTCGCTTGACAGTCTTATTGCCAAGGCAAACGAGAATGGCAAAAAATTCTATTTTAATATAGAAAACGCATGGAATACGATTTCTTTCCTGCTGACCACAGGTACTCCATTATCATTCTCTGACGGGCAACAAGTATTCGGCCATAAAACGGACGAGGCATTCAGTGCCTTCAAGTCGATAAGAGATTACAGCAAACTGATAGGCTCAGGATTTGAGACTGATGTATCTTACAAAGGCGATGTTTCGATAGGTGACGAATTTGCAGGCTATATTGCATTCTTCAACGACATAAAACTGCCGCTGTCTGAAAATACAGGCATTGCAAAGCTGCCGACTATAATGGTAAACGGTGAGCAAAAGCAGCTTGAAACTTTAGGTGACCTTTGGTGCATGGTAATAAAAAAGGATACTCAGTTCCCGAAAACAGCACAGGCACTTGCCGCATTTTTATCAAGCTCAGAAATCCTTAAGGACGTAAGAGAAAAAGTTGATGCGAGTGTTCCGCTTAAGGAGTTTGCGGAATCTGAAATTCTTACTGCGATCAAAGAAGAATTCCCCTATATGCACGTTCAGAACGAAACTGTAGGTGTCGTATTCTGGGGCATCGGTACAAGCGGATTTGTCAGCAAGATAACAAGGGAAAGAGGACAAATCTCTGACGAAAGGCTGCAAAACGGCATAAATACCGGATTAATAGTTGAAAACGATATGAAGCAGAACGATTGGTAACAGGTAAAAAAACGGGGCTGTCTCACTAAGCAGTGCGGCAGTCCCGTTTTTATATGCATTTTTAAACAAGGAGCTAAGCTCCAACAAGCTCGCTTGATCGGAGCGAGCGACGCCGTCAACAGACGTCGGGGAGCTTTAGCTCCTGCGGACGTCGGTGGGAGATCATAACCCGCCACCGACGTTTGTTATAATAAATCAGATCTTTGCGAGAGCCTGTTTGATGTCTGCAATAATATCGTCAACGTACTCTATGCCTACAGACATTCTTATAAGATTGGGCTTTACTCCGCAGTCTTCAAGCTGCTTGTCGGTAAGCTGACGGTGTGTTGTGCTTGCAGGGTGAAGAGCACAGGTGCGTGCGTCCGCAACATGGATAACAAGCTTTATCATATCAAGACTGTCCATAAACTGCATTGCCTTTTCCCTGCCGCCCTTTACACCAAAGGAAATAACTCCGCAGCTTCCGTCAGGCATATACTTCTTTGCTCTCTCATAGTACTTATTGCTCTCAAGTCCCGGATAGTTGACCCACTCTATCTTGTCATTCTGCTCGAGGAACTTCGCAACAGCAAGAGCATTTGAACAGTGGCGCTCCATTCTGAGGAACAGCGTTTCAAGACCAAGATTGAGAAGGAATGCGTTCTGAGGGCTTTGCTGAGGGCCGTAGTCACGCATAAGATGTGTGAGCGCCTTTGTGATATATGCAGCCTTGCCGAACTTCTCGGTATATACGACACCATGATAGCTTTCGTCAGGCTCGGTGAACGCCGGATATTTGCCGTTTGTCCAATCAAAATTGCCGCTGTCTACTATAACACCGCCAAGTGCAACAGCGTGACCGTCCATGTACTTTGATGTGGAATGAACTACAATGTCAGCGCCCCATTCAAAGGGTCTGAAATTTACAGGTGTAGGGAAAGTGTTGTCAACAATGAGCGGCACACCGTGAGCGTGTGCGAGCTTTGCATAAAGCTCTATGTCTGCAACATCAAGCGAGGGATTTGATACGCTCTCTACAAATACGGCTCTTGTATTGTCCCTGAATGCAGCATTTATTTCATCTTCTGCTGCATCGGGTGTTACAAATGTGAACTCTATTCCAAGCTCACGCAGTGATTTGTTGAACAGATTGAATGTACCGCCGTAAATAGCGCTTGCGCATACAACATGGTCACCGGCATGACAGATATTGGTTATAGAAAGCATAGAAGCAGACTGACCGGAAGCTGTGAGCATAGCACCCACACCGCCCTCAAGAGCGGCTATTTTGTCGGCTACTGCGCTTAGTGTAGGATTGGCAAGTCTTGTATAAAAGAAACCGCTTTCCTCAAGGTCGAAAAGCTTTCCGAGTGTAGCCGCAGAATCATACTTGAATGTAGTGCTCTGTACTATCGGAATAACTCTTGACTCGCCGTTCTTAGGCTCATAGCCTGCCTGAACGCATTTCGTGTTGATATGGTATCCCATTTTTCATTTCTCCTTCAATTCATTATAGATTTTTATTATATCAGCCGATACCTCAGGAACAGTTCTTGAAGCATCAACGATTTTTATATTTTCCCGGGTCTTAAGCAATCCGAACACCTCATAAAAGCGTGCCCTTATTCTCTTCTGAGTCTCTGTATTCTCATAAATTTCACGTTCAAGACGGCTGCCGTTAATTCTCTTGTCTCCCGTATCGGGTGAAACATCAAGAAAAATACAGACATCGGGCTTAAGTATCTCCTTACAGTTCAGATTCATATTCATTACCCACGAAAGGTCTGCATCTATTCCCTGATATGCGAAGGACGAATAATAATATCTGTCACATATAACATCTACACCGTCATCAAGGTATTTTCTTATGCCGTTCTTTTCGTTGACATTATGGAATATCCTGTCAAGAAGAAAAAGCGCCGAAAGCTCGTATGCATCTCTTTTAACATGACCGCCGAGAGCATCACGCAGCATACCGCCTGTAACCGAGCTTGTAGGCTCCGCAGTCTGACATACGGTTCTTCCGTCAGCTCTCATTGCCTGTGCAAGAAGCGCAGCCTGAGTTCCCTTTCCCGAGCCGTCAAGACCCTCTATTACGATAAATTTTCCCTTTCTTTTATTTTCCATATCTGATATTCCTCTATATATAAAATAATACTTATAAATTATACTCTCTTTATGAATTTAAATCAATAGAAACCGATAGAATTCACAGGGTTTTTTAACGAGTCAATAACCTGTGAACAAAATATTAAAAGTTTTGATCAAACTTTTTCAAAAGTTTGCAGGGTCAAGGGACAGAGTCCCTTGTAGGAGGTTCGTAGTACGAAGTCCTCTGACTTTTTATTGATTCTGTCATGATTGCGCAGGAAATCATAATAAAAATGCAAGTTTGTTAATAATTGATTTACTCGTTCAAAAAAACTGCCTTGAGTATGTCAATTTATTGACTTATCAGTGAAAACATAGTATTATATATATGTATAAAAATCTGAATTAAATGCCACGGTTTGTATACAAGAATTAACAAAGGGCTGAATGAAAGCCCTGAAGCGGAGGTTTAAAAAATGCAGCTTAACGGTTCTGAAATTATAGCTGAGTGTCTGCTCGAACAGGGGGTAGATACAGTATTCGGTTATCCCGGAGGTGCGGTGCTGAATATTTATGACGCTCTTTATAAGTACAGCGACAGGATAACACATATTCTTTCTTCACATGAACAGGGTGCAGCCCATGCTGCGGACGGATATGCAAGAACTACCGGAAAATGCGGTGTCGTAATTGCTACATCGGGTCCCGGTGCCACCAACCTTGTTACAGGCATTGCTACAGCTTTTATGGACTCTATCCCTATGGTAGCGATCACAGGCAATGTATCCAACGACCTGCTTGCCCGTGACAGCTTTCAGGAGGTGGATATCTGCGGTATAACACTCCCTGTTACAAAGCATAACTTTATCGTTAAGAATGTAAACGACCTTGCAAACGTTATCAGAAAGGCTTTCCGTATTGCTATGTCAGGCAGAAAAGGCCCTGTTCTTATTGATATTCCCAAAGACGTTACAGGTGCTGTATGTGAATACACTCCCGAAACACCTGTAGAAACAGCAGAGCCTGTACTCTCTGAGGACAGTGAATTTCAGGCTGCTGCAAATGCAATAAACAATGCAAAACGTCCGATGATCTATATGGGCGGCGGTGTTGTAAGCTCTGACGCCGAAAAACAGCTCCTTGCATTTGCGGAAAAAACAGACTGCCCTGTTGCAACTTCTATAATGGGACTTGGCGGTTTTCCTTCATCACACAGACTGTTCATGGGCACTATAGGTATGCATGGCGGTTATGAGACAGGAAAGGCTACGGATAACTGCGACCTAATCATAACAGTCGGTGCAAGATTTTCTGACCGTGTTGCAGGTGACAGAGAAAAATTCGGAAAGAATGCAGCAATAATTCAGCTCGACATTGATAAAGCTGAGATAAATAAAAACGTCAGAACAGATTACAGTCTTGTCGGCGACCTTAAGGATACATTAGCAAAGCTGACGGAATATGTTGACGAAATAAAGCACGATGAATGGAATGCTCAGGTGAATGAATGGGCTAAAAAATCAGAGGTAACGGAGACCCCTGAATCTGAGGATTATGCACATCCGTATCATATAATCGAAGCAGTAAGGGCGCTCACTGATGATGACGATATAATTGTCACCGATGTCGGACAGCATCAGATGTGGGTTTCGCAGAAATACAGATTTGAAAAGCCGCGCAGATGGTGTACATCGGGCGGTCTTGGCACAATGGGCTATGGTCTCGGTGCCGCAGTAGGCTCTGCTGCTGCAAATCCCGGAAAAAGAGTAGTTCTCTTTACGGGTGACGGCAGCTTTCATATGAACCTTAATGAGCTTGCAACGGTACGCTCCTATGATCTGCCGATAATTATAGTAGTGCTGAATAACACCGTACTTGGCATGGTGCGCCAGTGGCAGAAGCTTTTTTACGGCAGAAGATTTTCTCAGACAGACCCTCACAGAAAGACAGATTTTGCGGCGGTTGCAGAAGCTTTCGGTGTAAGGGGAATGAGAATAAAGAATGACGATGACGCAGAGGAAGTTCTTAAGGCTGCTTTTGCATCGAAGGAGCCTGTCGTTATAGACTGCCGTATCTCTCCCGATGAGAACGTTCTCCCGATGATACCTCCGGGAAAAACTGTTGATGATATGATTACCGAAATGGAGTGATAAAAATGGAGAATAAACAGATAATAAGTCTTCTCGCTCATAATCATCCCGGAGTTCTGCTCAGGATAACAAGCCTTATTTCAAGAAGAGGCTTCAATATAGACAGTCTTACTGCAAGTCCTGCAGGAATAGAAGGTTTTTCCCGTCTTACCGTTCGTCTGAGCGGAGACGATGACAAAGTCGAGCAGTTTATAAACCAGATGCTCAAGATAGTTGATGTGAAAAAAGCAGAGGTACTGCCTGAGGAGTCTTCAGTAGCCATGGAACTTATACTCATAAAGGTAAACTCCGACAGCAGCAACAAGAACGACATTATTGCGCTTACATCGACGTACCATGCATCGCTTGTAAATTTAGGAGAGAGATCTCTTACGTTCCGTGCATCGGGAACACCGAGTCAGATAGATGCTCTGATAGAAGAGCTTTCTCCCTTCGGAATTCTTGAGATGGCACGCACAGGCATTGCAGCCCTTGAAAACGGGGATAATTGTCTTGCGGACTGATACAGAATAAAAAACGGCAGCAGGCACGGCTCAGAAGTATGAGCTTTTGCCTGCTGCTTTATTATTATCAGAAAATCAAGAAAAACCGAAAGCCCTGTAAAAGCTTTCGGTTTTTAAACATAAGCCTGCCCGGAGGGATTTGAACCCTCGATCTTCAGAGTCGGAGTCTGATGCATTATCCAGCTGTGCTACGGACAGAAATCACTGCACAGTTATTTTACCACATTATCGTCCCAATAACAAGCATTAATTTTCGGCGTTACGGCGGAGTGCCTCCGCTGTCGATTCGCGGTGCGTGACCGCACAGGACGATTCGCGCTGGCGCTCGTTACACTCGCTCTGACATACTGACCAGACACTCATTGTCCGCGGTTATCCGCCCAACACGCCCCTCACGGTGCGCTTATGGGCGGTTTTGTTGTATAAAGGACTCTCGGCACGGTCGATTAACTGCTGGCGCGGTCAATTAACTGCCGATTTGCATTTCTGACACCGTGAATTGACACCGGAGGCACTCCGGCGGCACGACTTGATATAGAACTTTCAGTCCATGTGCAAACTGTTCGTCAAGACAGTTTATTGTCCCGCTTGACACATAAGAAGTGATATTGTAGAATATAAACTGCAAGGCTGCCAGCCTGCGGATTGCGGCAGTCCCCGAAGTAAATATTACAAGGGGACGAAATACTTTTTATGCCCCCTTAGTTTACACGAAGGGGGGGTGATATGATGCTTACATATGGTGAATATATCGCTTTTGCAGCATTATTTGTATCAATAGCCCGTCTGATACTTGATATTATCAGGTATCTGGGTGAACATAAAAAGAAGTAACCGCCGGTCTTCCAAACTAAGCGGTTACTCTTTTAACTACTTGTCGGGGACTGCCGTAATTGGCTGGTCTCCTTGCTTATTTTTATTATAGTATGTTTTTTACGGATTGTCAACATAATAACAAACAAATTGCAAAATCAGGCGGCGGCGGAGTGCCTGCTTAATTGAATAAAGAACTCTCGGCGCGGTCAATTAACTGTCGATTTGTATTTCTTACACCGTGAATTGACACCGGAGGCACTCCGGCGGCACGGTCGATTAACTGCTGGCGCGGTCAATTAACTGTCGATTTGCATTTCTGTCACCGTGAATTGTCCCGTGCGGTCACGCACCGGCGGCACGGGCAAGGCACAGCCTTGCTGTCCTTTGATTTCCGCCCACGCAGCCAATAATGGCTGCTTTCGGGCTGGCTGACAAAGAATTAATGTACGGTATTCTATTGCCTGTTTTATTTGATGAATGACTTTCGTCTGTGTGTTTTATTTGTTTTCGCTGTTTTCCGGCTCTTTTGCTGTATCTTCTGATGCAGGTATTCCCTGTTCTGCAGGCTGCTCGGCTTGTTCTTCACTCTGAGCCTGTCCATCGGGTGTGTAATTTTTCAGTTTATACTGTTCGTGCGGAGCGACAGCTCCTGCGTACTTGTTGTAGATATATCCCTCGGGCAGTTCTCCCGTAGGTACACGATAACCGAATCTATCCTTGTTTTTCAGAACATATCTGTTCAACATCATAAATATGCCAAGTGCAAGTACGATAAAGCTTATCCACTGTGATGTTGAAAGACCGAAAATCTTTCCTCTTATCTCGTCTCCCCTGAAAAACTCATCAATAAATCTTACTACAGAATAGCAGATAAAGTATATTGCTAAAAGGGAGCCTTTTTTCAGCTTTTTGCTTGAAAGTATCAGCAGGACTGCCATTATTGCAAGGTTGCAGCCTGCTTCAATAAGCGGCAAGGGAAGTCTTGTTACAGCGTGTTCTATACCGTCAATCTCCTGATGATAGGTAAGTCCCCACGATGACTCTATGCCGTAGCAGCAGCCTGCAAAAACGCAGCCTACTCTGCCGAAGGCATGGAAAAGAGGTATTGCAGGAGCAAATATGTCGGCATAAAGGCTGAAATCCGTCTTTGCGGCCTTGCAGTAGATGAAAGCCGCAAGTATAGCGCCCAGAAGACCGCCATAGAATACCATTCCGCCGAAAACCTCAGACATAACATAGCTGAAGTTTTCCCACGAAGCAAATACCTTATCCGCCTGCTGCATAGCCTTGACAAAGAAATCAAGCCTTGTGATGAAGTATACTATATGCGCTCCGACAAAAGCTCCTATCGCTGCAAAGATAGGTATGTTTACTATATGTATCTTGCTGTAGTCCTTACGCTTCCTTATTGTAAGAATTATCAGCACAGCGCCGAAGATAAGTCCCACAAGAGCGCTTATGCCGTACATCGGAATATCCCTGCCCAGAATGTTAATATATGGTAGCATTATATCATTCCTTTGTTAAAAACTAAAAAATTGGCGGTCATCTGCGACCGCCAATCTGTTTTATGTTTTACTTTTACATCAGATATTGATGCTGATGCCGCTTGAAGAAACATTAACACCTGTCTTGCATGAAGCACAAGCACGGCAGCCTGTTGTGAAGATAGCGAAAATGCAGAGAAGGAAGGTTGCTGCGCCGAAGATCATACCGAGTGTTGCTACTGTGCCTCTCGGAGCACCTGTCTTAATTCTCTGGTTGCCTATCATGAATGAGAGGAAGCATCCGCCGCCTGAAAGCACGAAAGCGAGAATGTTAAGGATAAGACCGTAAACACCGCCAACGAGAAGGCTGAGAAGGAGCATACCAAAGCCTGTGATGCTTACTGTACAGCCGATGATGCCGAGCATATCGTTGTTGAAGAAAGGAGCCTTAGGTCCTTTGGGAGCCTTAGGTGCAGTGGGCATCGGAGCCTGAGGAGCAGGCTGATAGGGCTGCTGGTAAGGCTGCTGCTGATAAGGCTGCTGGGGCTGCTGCTGATAAGGATTCTGATTATTCATAATATACATTCCTTTCAAAAAGATTTCATTATTTATTTTGAAATAATAATGAACTTAACCAAATAATAGCATAATATCATGTTAAAGTCAAGGAAAACGAGGTAATTCTTTCAAGCTGTCGATTATTATGACATTATGGTATAAATAATAATGCAAATTACCGGATACTGCTCTGTCAGATAAGCCCTGATTTTTCGGGAAGTATCAGTGAGTTTATCAGTTCACGGATATTTTCGTTTTTTCTGAGCTTTACTGCTATATACGGCTTTGCTGCGGCATTCAGCATTGCCCTGCCCGAAAAACGTCCTATTATATCTGCTACAGCCTCCGATCTGAGCTGACGGACATACAGAAGCAGATAATCGGGCTGCTGCTTTATTTCATAAATGCCGAGCTTTTCCGCTTTGCTTCTCAGAAGTGCAATATTGATAAGCCCTTTGACAGCATCGGGTACGTCTCCGAAACGGTCGATAAGCTCATCAAGTACATCGCTTGCGTCTTCATCTGTCCGTATATCGGCTATTCTTCTGTATATTTCGAGACGGCGGCTAAGGCTTTCGATATAGTTTTCGGGAATATGTGCTTCAATTCTCACGTCAATGAGACAGTCAATATCGGTATCTGCGGGGGCATCGCCCTTGGCGGCGCTTACTGCCTCGCCTAAAAGCTTCATATACATATCATAACCCACGTCAGCCATGTGACCGTGCTGCTTGGCACCGAGAAGGTTTCCTGCTCCCCTGAGTTCAAGGTCACGCATAGCTATTTTGAAGCCCGAACCGAATTCGGTGAATTCCTTTATCGCATCAAGTCTTTTCTGAGATATTTCCGACAGCACCTTGTCCCTGCGGAATGTGAAATATGCATAGGCTCTCCTTGCGGAGCGTCCTACTCTGCCCCTGAGCTGATGAAGCTGGGATAGTCCGAGCCTGTCGGCATTTTCAATAATAAGCGTATTGGCATTAGGGATATCTACACCTGTCTCTATTATAGTAGTGCTTATCAGTACGTTTATCTCCTGCTCAAGCATTTTTCTCCATACCTCAGACAGCTCTCCCTCGCTCATCTTGCCGTGTCCGAATGCTACCTTCGCTTCGGGTATCCTGTCGCTTATCTCCCTTGCTTTCAGTTCTATTCCTTCTACGGAATTATACAGGTAAAATACCTGACCTCCCCTTCTCAGCTCCTTGCGGATAGCTTCGTTTATTACTGCATCGTCATATTCAAGCACATAGGTCTGTACAGGCCGTCTGTCCTGCGGCGCTTCTTCAATTGACGACATATCGCGTATTCCCGACATAGCCATATTGAGCGTTCTCGGGATAGGTGTAGCGGACAGTGTGAGCACATCGGTGTTTTTGCACATTTCTTTCAGCTTTTCCTTCTGCGCTACACCGAAACGCTGCTCCTCATCTATGATAACAAGCCCTAAATCACGGAATGTCACATCTTTGGAAATAAGTCTGTGCGTGCCTATCACCATATCTATATCTCCGCGCCTGAGCTTTTTGATTATCTCCTCCTGCTGCGAAGGTGTACGGAAGCGTGAAAGCAGTTCCACACTTACAGGAAAGCCCTCAAAGCGTCTGAGCACTGTCTGATAATGCTGCCACGCAAGTATTGTTGTCGGTACTAAAAGCACACACTGCTTTGAATCGCTCACGCATTTGAATGCAGCTCTCAGGGCGACTTCTGTTTTGCCGAAGCCGACATCGCCGCATAAAAGCCTGTCCATAGGTGCGGTGCGCTCCATATCGCTCTTTATCTCTTCGATACATCTTTTCTGGTCGGCTGTTTCCTCATATTCAAACCTTGCCTCAAAATCACGCTGCCACTCGTTATCGGCAGGAAATGCATGACCCTGCGCAGTCATTCTCTCCGAATAAAGTCTTATAAGCTCATCTGCTATATCCTTTACGGCAGTTCTTACACGGTTTTTGGCTCTCTGCCATTCAGAGCCGCCAAGCTTATTGAGCTTTACAGTGCTGTCCTCGTGAGGCCCGATATACTTTGAAACAAGGTCAAGCTGTGTTACGGGAACGTACAGTATATCTCCCCTTGCATACTTTATCTTGATGTAATCCTTTGTTATTCCTTCAAGCTCTATCTTGTGTATTCCCTCAAAAATACCTACACCATGAGTACTGTGTACGACATAATCACCTGCCGACAGCTCCGCAAGACTGAATATAGCCTTGCTTTTGCTGCGCCTGCGTTTCTTTTCCTTTGCAGTATCGGATACCTTCTGATGAGTTATCAGACTGAAACCCGAATTGTAGTATTCAAAACCCGATGAAAGGGTGCCGCCTGTTATATATATGCCGCTGCCCGATAATTCATCATCACTCTTTATCAGTGAAGCATGATATCCCTTGTCATTCATGACTTTATAGAGATTTTCCGCTGCTTTTTCCGTACCTGCAAGAATAACACAGGTCTTTCCCTTTGAGGAAAGAACGTCTATATCCTCACAAAGCACGCTTACGGAACCGCTCCACGGTGATAACTGACGGACGCTGAAATTAACAAGGGTTTTCAGAGGCAGCTCGCTTGTGCCCTTGGTATAATTTTCACAGAAGATAAGCCGGTGCTTTTCCGCACTTTTCATAAGCTGAGTCTTGTCTCCCGAAAAGCAGTCCAGACCCTTGCAGAGAATTCCCTCGCTTAAATAGTCCTTTATATCCTCGCCCCATTGCCATGCGGAGCTTTTCATTCTCTCATTTATCTTTGTCTGCTCAGAGAAGAACACAAGGTCGTCATCTCCGATATAATCGAAAACGTCGGCAGGCTTATCATATATAAGGCTGTAGAATTTATCTGCCGAACCAAGCCTTCCGCCGCCCCTGAGCAGTTCACTTTCTTTGCTCAGAATAAGCCGTGCCTTTTGCGCATTCCTTCCCCTGAGAGCTTTAGCTCTTTCGTCTATTCTGTCGGCAAGCGCATCTGCATCGTCAAAGATCATCTCGCTTGACGGAGTAATTACAAAGCTTGAAAGCCTCTGTGTACGGCGCTGTGTTTCTATGTCAAAGGACGAAATAGTATCTATCTCGTCTCCCCAGAATTCAATTCTGCACGGAGCAGCGGAAGAAGGCATGAAAAAGTCGAGGATACCTCCTCGAACGGCAAACTGACCTGTTCCGTCAACCTGCTCGACACGGACATATCCTCCTGCAACAAGAGACGCTATTATTTTTTCCGGGGAAATATCGCTGCCTTCCTTCACCTCTGTGGTGCAGGAGATAAGCTTGTTTTTAGGTATGGTATACTGCATTGCGGCGTCTGCACAGCATATAAGGACGCTGCTGTCTCCCGAAACGTAGGAATACAGCGCTCCTATCCGCTGATGCTCAAATTCCCTCGATACACCTTCGACCTCACGGAACGTGAAGTCCCTTGCAGGATAGAATACAGCCCTTTTCCCCATCGCATTAAGATCGGAACAAAGTCTCGCCGCTTCCGCCTCATCTCCTGCAATAATAAGAGCCTTTTTGTCTGTCTGCCTGCAAAGCTCGCTTATTAGATGAGCCTTATGAACAGAGGAAAGTCCCGTTGCCATTGCAGGCAGACTGCCCGAATCAACGGCTGACAGGAGCTGACGGAACTCCGCCGTATCATTTAGTACGTTATATAAGAATTTCATATATGACCTCAGTTGAAAAGATTCATTGCCTTGTCTGTCTGACCCGATATTATCAGCTCTGCTGCTTCACAGGCTTTCTTCACGGCTTCGTCAAGACTCTGCTGTTCGGTTTTTGTAAAGCCCGACAGTACCCAATCGGCAAGGTCCCACTGTTCCGGCTTTTTGCCGACACCTATCTTTATTCTCGGGAACTGATCACTGCCCGAAAGATAGATTATATTCTTCATTCCGTTATGTCCGCCGTCACTGCCCTTTCTCCTTATTCTCAGCTTTCCTACATCAAGAGAAATATCGTCAAGGATAATAAGCGTCTTTTCAGGCGGTATTTTATAGAAGCTCATAGCCTCTGTCACGGCCTGACCGCTTAAATTCATATATGTCGAGGGCTTCATCAGAAGGACCTTCCTGTCGGCTATCATAACTGTTGTGCACAGAGACTTGAATTTTATGCGGTCTATCCTTGCATCAAGCTTATCCGCAAGGGTATCCGCCGTTATAAAGCCTGCATTGTGCCTTGTATTTTCGTATTTGCGGTCGGGATTGCCAAGCCCTGCAATTATGAACTCGGCTCCGCCGATAGTTTCTTTTTTCTTGAAAAACATTATTTCAGCTCCTTGCTGCTGTCTGAGAAAATATCACAGCTTCAAAAGTGACTCAGCGCATATATTGAATACAACAAATCCGCTCACGGCATAAATTGCGGTCACAGCGCATATCACACCTCCGGCTGTAAGTGCAGCTTTCTTTTTGCTGTTTATCAGCTCTCCGACAAGATAGCCTGCGGAGAGTGCGCCTATTACGATAAGAGGAACACCATAGCGGACGTTCATTGTGCATACATGGGGATAGTCAATGCAGAAGTAATAGTACATTCCGAGTATCACAAAGTATATCATGCCTAAAAATGCCTTTGTAACACTGTCCTGCTTCGGATTTTTTCTGACGAACATTACTATCATTGCGGCAAAGGCTATAATGCCCAGAGCAATTGCGGAAAAGAGAAGTATATGACTGAAACCGGGCAGTCTTGAAAAGCGCCTTACTGATATTCCTTCGTCAAACATAGAAGTCTTGAAAAAGCCTATAAGCGGATTGTATTCGTTATAGCTGCCCTTGTACATAACAAACTGCGGAGCGGTATCGGCAAACTGATACGGGCTGAAATCGAACAGTCTCGTCAGCAGCGGAATATCTCCTACATACTGTGCTGACTTCTCCGAAAGCCTTTGTACGAACGTAAACGGCACTCCCCACATAAGGAAGTTTCTTACCGACCAGAACAAAGCTATAGGAGCGCATACTATAATAAATACCGAATACTGCACAAGATATTTCAGCCAATCCTTTATACTTGTAAAGAACACGAAAATGAAAACAAGCGCCACGGCAGGAGCCACCATCCATACGGAGAGCTTTGTCATCATACCGAGACCAATACAAAGCGCTATGCATATTATCCTGCCGATATTTCTTGACTTATACCAATACATGGTATTAAGTACAGCGCCGAGCATAAAGGTTATTGAAAGTATATCATTGTTTATGCTGCCGGAAAGAATGTAAAATGTCGGACAGAGAGCTATTATTGCCGTTGCCGTTATAAGCGCCGCACCTGAAAGTCCTGCCCTGCGGAATATCTTATATGACAGAATAAGGCAGACGGAGGAATAAAACAGTGTGAGAAGCTGTATATTCTCATAAGCAGCGGCATATTCCGTGCCGGACATAGTCTGTATTCTCATCCATACTGCCGCTATGATATGGTGCAGCGGAGGGTGATAGAATTGGTCGACCTGTCTTACGTCAAAGTCGGGAAGATGACCGTTTTCATACAGGTATTCGATATATCCTGAGTGACCTGCACCTGCTCCTATTGTATAAACATCGTGCTGTATCATGCCTGCACTCATCATCAGAATGTAGGAAAGCCGCATTATAAAGCCTGCCGCAAATAACAGGAGGATAATGTTCCTCGTGTTCAGCTTATTGCAGGCATACAAATAAAAGAAGATACCGACACAAAGGGCGATACCTCCGTTCATTATTACTATCGAATAAGAGCCTTTTATAAAGGACTCATAGAAAAACAGAAACGCTGCCGCTGCGGCTGACGAGGATATTATAATAACGCTCCTGAGCTTTTTGTTCTGTCCTGAAATGCCTGCCGAGTATATTGCGGCGGCGGCGCCGATAAGCAGTATGTAAAAGCATATCAATAACGATTTCATCACTGATACTGCGCCTGTCGCTATAGGCATACTCATAACGCACAGTACAGCAGCCGTGAGTATAGGGTGACTGTAAAACGTACCTGCAATACTTGAGATCACGCCGCCCGTTTCTGAACTGCGGGCAGCTTTTTCTTTTACCTGTTCCATTTCATCTTCCTCTGTCGTTTCTCCGTAAACCTGCATTGTTCTGATTCACGGACAAAACTGCGGTATCAGGTTTTACGGAAAATCCGGTTATTCTGATTTGGTTTCTTTTGTTTCGTGGTATTCCTTTTCGGTGTTGACATTCCATATATCGTGCTTGTCTGTAATGCCTTCCTTTATTGCCTGTGCGGCACGGATAGCCGTAAGCATGGAATGGTCCATATTGTTGTAGCGGTGCTGTCCGTTTCTTCCGACACAGTAGAGATTATCATAGCCGTCAAGAAATTCAATAAGCTTATCCATATAGGCATATGTATCAAAATAGGCAGGATATGCCTTTTTCACTCTTTCACGGTGGCTGTCAAGGACTTCATCGGCATTTATGACTCCCATGCTCTCAAGCTCCTTCGACGCAAGCTCTATGCACTCATCATCTGACATACACCAGAAGTCGTCCCCCTCCTTACAGAAATATTCAAGACCTATCCATACCGTATGTTCGGGGTCCTTTACCATATAGGGCGACCAATTGTTGAATATCTGAATTCTGCCGAGCTTTACGTTTGTTTCCTGAACATATATCCAGCAGTCGGGAACGATGTTTCCGAGGGTTTTTATCTTTGTCCTGTTTTCAAGGTCAAGTCTGTTTACGAGAAGTCCTACCGTTACAAAGTCACGATAAGGCAGACCGTCTGCTATATCCTTTATATCCTGCGCAGGCTCTTCCCCCTTCATTCCGAGAACAAGGTCCCTTACCGGCATTGATGATATGAAGATATCGCCCTCTACAGTCATTTCTCCGTCCTTTGTCTCGCATATCACTGAAGTAATTTTTCCGTTTTCGCATACTATATTCTTGACCGAACAGCCCTTTATCAGTCTGGCGCCCTTTTGACAGGCTCTTTCAGCCGCAAGCTCCCATAGCTGACCGGGACCGTATTTAGGGTACCAGAACTGTTCTATAAGAGAGGTTTCAACATTCTTTTTGTTCTTTTTCTTTTTTCCGCCGAAAAGCTTTGAGAACATATCCTTGATAACGGCTCTTATGGACAGCCCCTTTACTCTCTGAGAGCCCCAATCAGCCGAAATATCGCTCGGGTGACGTCCCCACAGTTTTTCTGTATAGCCCTCAAAGAACATACTGTAGAGCTTTTTTCCGAAGCGGTTTATATAGAAATTCTCAAGTGAGGTTTCGGGTTTTTTGACTATACAGGCTTTAAGATAGCTGAAGCCTGCCGCCATAGTTGCAAGAAAGCCCATATTCTTTATTGTAGAAGCAGACATCGTAACGGGATAGTCAAAGAAGTGCTTTTTATAGTAAATTCTTGACACTCTGTCACGGACAAGCATTACGACATCTTCCTTTTCGGGGTCGGGACCGCCCTGTGCAAGCGGTTTCTCTCTGCCTAAAAGCTTATCGTCAAATGCGTCCTTGCCCTGCAGCGGCATAAGCTCCTTCCACCATTCCATTATCTCATCGCTCTTGGAGAAAAAACGGTGGCCGCCTATATCCATTCTGTTGCCGTTATATTTAACGGTCTGTGATATTCCGCCGATAGCCTGACTTTCTTCTAATATAACGACCTCATATTCCCGGGTATTATCCTTTAAAAGTTCATTGGCAGCCGTCAGTCCTGCAGGACCGGCACCTATTATAACTATTTTCTTCATCTTGTCCGTTACCCTTCTTTTATTTACTGTCTTTTTCTGCTGTTTCAGTTTTGTTTTCTGCTTCGTCAGTTTTCTCGGTTTTTTCGGTTTTTTCTATGCTTTCTGCGCCTTTTTCTGCAGTGCCGTCCTTTTCTTCGACCTTTCTGTACAGAATGAACTTTCTCGCAAAGAAGTTCCACATATAGACTATAACAACGGCAAGGACTTTACCTACAATATAATACTTATCCACAGGCAGCAGTTCACCGAACAGTTTCCATGTCACGAAAATTCCCTGTCCGAACATTCCTTCCACAGCGAACGGTTCAATAATGAGCTGAGTAAGACCTAAGCCTATTATTCCTATCACGGCAAATCCGATAAAGTCGATTATTCTGTTTTTCACTTTAGCTTTGGCAAACACCCAGAAGCTTGATACTATATAGTTTACCGCAAGACCCACAATGAAGCCGAACATTGCCGCAATGCCCTCAGGCACTTTCATAAGCTCACGGAATAATATCATTACGAGCATATCTGCTGCAGTGGCGATACCGCCGACAAACAGGCTTCTGAAAAACTGTATTCCCGTATGGCTTGTCTCTCCGATAAACAGCTCCTTTATTTTCATGCCCCACTCTCCCTTTTTAAACACATTTCTACATCTAACATTCTATATCAATTCCCCCCTCTTGTCAAGCGGAGTGCCTCCGCTGTCGATTCGCGGCGGAGTGCCTCCGCTGTCAATTCGCACTATCGTTCGCATTCGCTCACTCTGTCATTGCAAGGCTATACTTCATCTCCGCGGCAGCCGGCACGGGCGGCACACGGTGCCGCAACACTTCGATATCCGCCCACGCAGCTAAAAGGCTGCTTTCGGGCTGGCTGACAAAAGAATTAATGTACGGTATTCTATTGCCTGTTTACCGTGCCTGCTTTATTGAATAAAGAACTATCGGCGCGGTCAATAAACTGTCGTTATGCATTTCTGACACCGTGAATTGGCACCGTCGGCAGGGTTTTTGAATGAGTAAACAAATGATTAACAAAAAGTGTTAAACAAGGAGCAAAGCTCCAACAAGCTCGCTTGATTGGAGCGAGCGACGCCGTCAACAGACGTCGGGGAGCTTT
>CACXGH010000166.1 GCA_902767175.1 uncultured Ruminococcus sp. | reverse complement strand
CACCGCAGCAGCAGGCGGCGGAGCAGTTAATGCCGTTGTTACAGGCGCACTTGAGATCAAGTCTATCGAAATAAGCAAAGATGTTGTAGATCCCGATGATATAGATATGCTCTCTGACCTTATCATCGCAGCCGTAAATGAGGCTATCAGAAAGGCAAGAGACGAAAAGGCAGCAACTATGGACAGAATATCCGGCGGTCTGAACGTTCCCGGTCTGTTCTGATGATGCAAAGCAGCAATATTGCACCGCTTGCCCGTCTGACAGAGCAGTTTGAAAGACTTCCGGGCATCGGTCAGAAAACTGCCGCAAGGCTTGCATATTATGTTCTGAAAATGCCTGAGCAGGACGCTCAGAAATTTGCAGATGCTATTATTGATGCCCATAAAAAAATTCATTACTGTAAAATATGCTGTGATCTTACGGATAAGGACATCTGCCCTATCTGCGCAGACATTCACAGAGATAAAAGTATTGTCTGTGTTGTTGAAGATCCGAGAGATGTAATGGTGCTTGAAAAAACAAAGGAACTGAATGTTTCGTATCACGTTCTTCACGGAGCGATCTCCCCTATGAAAGGCATACTGCCTGATATGCTCAAGATAAAGGAACTTCTGGACAGGCTCAAGGATAATACCGTAAAAGAGGTAGTTATGGCAACCAACACCACAGTTGAGGGTGAGACCACTGCCGTATATCTTTCCAAGCTGATAAAGCCTCTTGGTATCAAGGTCACAAGACTTGCCTTCGGACTTCCTGTCGGCGGCGACATACAATATGCAGATGAGGTAACGCTTGCAAGGGCATTCATGGGCAGAAACGAGATTTAACAGGAACCGCTGAATAAATCACACCTTACGGCTGAGTACTTTCTTAACTAATGCATTTTCTCTCAGAATTGCAGCAAACAAGCAAAGCGGTGCTTTGTTCGGTAAGCGCCGCTTTGCCTGTATATCTTTGAACACTTTGAAAGGAGAAGCCGTATGGCAAAGGAAGCGAATAATACCATAGCACAGAACAAAAAGGCATATCATGAATACTTTGTCATAGAGAGCTTTGAAACAGGGATAGAACTTTGCGGCACTGAGGTCAAATCCGTCAGACAGGGCAAAGTCAACTTAAAAGATGCATGGTGTACCATTGAAAAAGGAGAACTTTTTGTCAAAGGTATGCATATAAGTCCCTATGAACAGGGAAACATATTCAATAAGGATCCAATGCGTGTGAGAAAGCTGCTTATGCACCGCCGTGAGATAATGCGTCTTTTCGGTCAGGTAAAGCAGGAAGGCTATTCTCTGATTCCTTTAGCACTTTATTTCAAAGGCTCAAGGGTAAAGCTTAAATTGGGACTATGCAAAGGCAAAAAGAACTATGATAAGCGTGCAGATATGGCTGAAAAGACCGCAAAACGGGATATTCAGAGAGCCATTAAGGAACGCAACAGATAAAAGCTTTATATCCCTCTCCCCTGTTTTACAGCGGTGAGGATATCAGATCTGTCCGGTAATGGGAAAACTATCGTATGGACGATAAATTATTTCGTCAAACTGCGTTTTGGAAATTATCCGGCAGATCAGTATATACGGGGGCGCAATGGCTTCGACAGGGAGTATGAGCTTCGGCAAGCGAGCAGCGGCACTGCGGAACCGCTATAAAATCCACAGACATAAAAACAAACGACAACAATAAAACTGTTGCCATCGCTGCCTAAGCAGTGATCGTTCCTTCCGGAAGTACCACGGTCCGGAAGGGGCGTCGATCAGTGGTGAACATGAACGGAGGAATGTCTTGACCTCCGTCACGAACTAAAGACTACCGAAACACAAGGTCTGCTGTCGGACATTGTGCGGGGGGAATCCTAAATCGGCAGCTGCGCTCGGAGAAAACCGTTGTAAGTGCTTTTTGGACAGGGGTTCGATTCCCCTCGCCTCCAGAAACGCCCCTCACTTCGTTCGGGGGCTCAAATAATAAAGAATAGAGAATAAATAATAAAGAATAAAGATGTGCCGAGGGCGTTTCTGTATTATTATTTATTCTTTATTCTTTTTTCTTTATTCTT
>CACXGH010000165.1 GCA_902767175.1 uncultured Ruminococcus sp. | reverse complement strand
CCGAGGAGCTAAAGCTCCTGCGGTGAGGTTGCCTCGTCGCAGCCGATGTTAAGCGAGCTTACATCGGGCTTTGCTCCGAGTTAAAAGGGGGACATCGACGTTTGTTATATCAATACGCAGCCCGGAGGTAGGAATAATGAGATTTGATGTTATGCCCGTTGCTACTGAGAAGCAGATAGAAGAAATAGAAGTTGCAGCTAACAATGTGTGGCACAACTATTATAAGGATATTTTCTCAAAGGAACAGATCAGCTATATGCTGGACAAATATCAGTCAAAGGAAGCCGTAAAAAGGCAGATCGAGAACAAGTATATTTATTATATGCTTTTGGTTGACGATCAGATGGCAGGTTATCTTTGCTTTAAAAACAGAGGAGATCATATTTTCATTTCAAGACTGTATATAAAGGCTGAGTTCCGCCGACAGGGACTTGCAAGAAGGTCTATAGCACTTTTTGATACTATGGTCAAGAGCGAGGAATTCAGGAATATCAGGAAGCTTCGTCTTAATGTTGAAAGAAAGAATAAGTTTGCTATCAATGTTTATGAGCATCTTGGTTTCAGTAAGGTAAATGCCGTTGACACTGATATCGGAAACGGATTTATGTGCAGCGATTTTGTGATGGAAAAGAAGATAAACAGAAATCAGGGCGATAATAATGGGAAAAAAGCTTAAAGCATACATAAGGTCAATAAGAGAGCTTATTGAGGACAAGGACAGCATAGGCAGCATTGAAGCGCTGAGGCGTGAGCTGCTTACCGAGATACAGTTCTGGCAGCATGAAAGGCTTATTCATCTGCTGGTTACTATACTTTTTGCGCTTATAACTATGTCTGTGCTTATAGTTATAATGTTTTATCAGAGCATTGCGGTATTGGTGCTGTTCTTTGCGCTTCTTTGTTTGCTTGTGCCGTATATAAGGCATTATTACATACTTGAAAACGGAGTGCAGACCCTGTATGTTCTTTATGAGCAGCTGACTAAGCTTGAACAGCCCGAGGGACTTCCGCTAAAGGCTATCCCTGAGCTTCACGGTGTCGTTATAAAGCCGCTGAAACAAAACAAAAAGTAATACCCGATATGTTATTATCAGAAAAGCAGTATGCCTTTCAAGCTTATGAAAGGTATACTGCTTTTTTCAGGTTACAGTTTTATTATTTCTTGGAATTATTCTTGGTGTCGTTAAACTCATCGCCGTAATCCGGATTATCTATATCGTCAACTTCAGGGTCACGGAACTCTGTTCGCTCAACATCTGACTTGCTTTTCTTTTCGGTTACGTCCTTTTCTGAGAGTCTGACATACTTGCTTTTGTCTTTCTTCTTGTCCTTCGTTGAAATTTCGGGTATAACGCCGTCCTCTTCCATCTGCTTTACTGTCATTTTAAGCCTTTTCGACATAATGCTTACCGAGAACAGATCCCATATTCCGCTTAAAATAAGGCCGCAGCCTATTATTATTGTTATCATGTTCGCAAGACTTGCTTCGTCACCTGCCCAATCCGGTCTTATCAGAGCAATGATGCCGAGTACAAGCAGAACAGCGGCAGCGATGAGGTGGAGCCACCAGCGGTAGATCTTCAGCTTGAAATAGTTTATGGCATTCTGCAGCTTCATAACGGCAGCTACTAAAACTGAAAGTACAAGGACGGAATTGAGAAGATTTGTAAATCTTTCGGGCTGTGTAAGGAAAAATACACCGAAACCGAGCATAGCGGCACCCTGAACAAGTGCGTATGAGCCGAATGCGTCCTCGCTTTTAAGTCTGAGAAATGTTATGCAGCGGAGAACGCCCCAGATACACAGGCCGCAGCCTATTATCTGCCCGATGAAATCATTGAACTGCTGAGGTATTATCACCATTACAAGACCAAGAGCTATCAGTGCAAGGTTGATGATAGTCATTTCGGTTTTCAGTCCTTTGAGCTTGTTTCTCAGTAGCTCAAAGACTTCGGTTTCTTCGGCGGTCGTTTTTTGCTTTTTTGACATAATACAATCCTCCTTTGAGTATAACAAACGTTGATGTCCCCCGAGTCTCGCCTGCCGGCTCGGTCGGTGCTTCTGCCTTCGGCAGAGGTGTCCGCAGGAGCTAAAGCTCCCCGACGTCTGTTGACTTCGTCGCTCGCTCCAATCAAGCGAGCTTGTTGGAGCTTTGCTCCTTGTTTAATAAATTGCTTTATGGAAATTATATCATTTTTTCCGGGGCTTGTACAGACACGCAGTACTGTAATTTTACACAAAAAAACGGAGCGTCTTTTTGAACTGCTCCGTTTTCGTTTCAGGTTTTTTCATGGCAGACAATTGTCCGTCCCTGAGAAATATTATTTATCTTCGTCCTTTGCGGCTTCTTCATTGTCTGTACTTTCGTCTGCCGTATTACTGTTCTCTGTCTTTTCTTCGTTTATTTCCGGCTCTTTTTCTGCGTTATCGTCCTCATCAAGCTTTAGCGTGAGGACATCTTCGATAGGATCGGAAACAGGCTTTCGGGAATGCTGCGGTCTGCGGCGGAGAGTATCTCGGCAAGGAAGAAGAAGGCATAGCACGCAAGGGCTATATCACCGCATATAGTGATGATATTCGTAATGGTGGGGGAAACTATCTGTGTGTCGATATTTGTTACGGTCTGTGTTCCCGTTGCCATTTTTATGAAAAGGTCAGCCGAAACTATCAGGCTGAGCATGATGAATACTGTTCCGTATACCGTGGACTTGCGGATAGCAAGCTTGTTGTTTATTCCTGCAAAGAACATTGACTGATAGAAAAGGAACATTATAAGGAATGCGACTTCGATAATATCAAACATCTCAACAGCTTTCAGTGACCTCTGTGTATATTCCGTAAAAAGTGTGATAAAGCGGAAGCAGCACCAGATGGGAACTATAAGAGCAACAACAGGGACTTTTTTTATGCCGTTGCTGCCCGTAAATGAGATACAGGCCTCATACAGCAGAACAAAGCCTGCCGCAATTGAAAGAATGCTTTCGACAAGTGACGCATCATGAAGCGTAATGAGCTTTACGACTCCGCCGCCTATAAGAGAAACAGAGGCGATAAATCCGAATACTCCGCAGAGGAAATTCTTTGAGGGAGCGGCGCTGAATTCCTTTTTTCTGTCTGTAAGGCTGAGTATAAAGCCGACAGCATAAAGCAGGATAAAGCAAACAGCGAGTGTTATATTGCATACATCGGAGCTGAATATAAAGCCTGTGCCGTTTACATTGAAGAATGTATCACAAAGCTTGATTATTGCTCCGACAGCAGTAAGGACGATCGCAGGGAAAATTATTTTTTTAAGTTTCAACAGAATCACTCCTTTAAATAAAAGGGAACCTCTGAAAACCTCTCTTACGGATATTTTGCCGTAAACTGTCTCATGCTCCGGTTTTCAGAGAACCCCAAAAGCTGTGTATTGTCATCGGTCGCTTATGGGCGTATACTTTTTGCTGCTTACCATAGCTCTGTAAGCGGGGCGGATTATTCTGCCGCCGTAGGTGACTTCTTCTATTCTGTGAGCGCACCAGCCTGCTATTCTTGAAATAGCGAACAATGGTGTGAACAGGTCGCCGGGTATGCCGAGCATATCATATACAAAGCCTGAGTAGAAGTCTACATTTGCGCAGATAACCTTACTGCTGCCTTTTACCTCGGCAAGAACAGAGGGTGTTATCTTCTCAACAAGCTTATACAGCTCATATTCCTTTGTCATTGATTTTTCCTCGGCAAGCTTTTCTGCTGTTTTCTTCAATATAACGGCTCTCGGGTCAGAATAGGTATATATTGCATGGCCGAAACCGTAAATAAGACCGCTGCCGTCGCCCTTTTCCTTTCTTACAATAGCTGTAAGGTGGTCATAGACCTCCTTTTCGTCAGACCAATCTTTTACGTCGGCTTTCAGTTCCTCCATCATTTTGCGTACACGAAGGTTAGCGCCGCCGTGACGGGGACCCTTGAGAGAGCCTATTGCGGCTGAAACAGTAGCGTATGTATCCGTACCTGAAGAAGAAAGGACTCTTGCCGCAAATGTGGAGTTATTGCCGCCGCCGTGTTCTGCGTGAAGTATCATGCAAAGGTCAAGGAGCTTTGCTTCCGTGTCGGTAAAGCTCATATCGGGGCGGAGGGCACGGAGTATTGATTCACTTGTAGAAAGGCGAAGGTCGGTAGGGTGGAAGAACATACTTTCCCTGTCGAATGCCCTTCTTTTGACCTGATAAGCCGAAGTCATTATTGTCGGCAGGCAGGCAAGCAGCGTTATAGATTGGCGCATGATATTCTCAAGCGAGGTATCATCGGGGTTTTCGTCAAAGGAATACAGCGCAAGAACGGATCTGCCGAGCTTATTCATGATATCCTTGGAGGGGGATTTCATTATCATATCCTCTACAAAGCCGTCAGGAAGCTCACGGAGTCTGCCGAGAGTATCTTTGAATTTTGCAAGCTGTTCCTCTGTGGGCAGTGAGCCGAACAGGAGAAGCCATGAAACCTCCTCATATCCGAAGCGGTTTTCGTTTATGCAGGCATTTATGATATCCCTTACGTCTATACCCCTGTAGGTAAGCTTTCCTTCATCGGGGACTTTTACGCCGTCGTCCATCATAAAGCCGTGAACATTACATATATTGGTAAGTCCTGCCATGACACCTGTACCGTCAGGATTTCTCAGACCTCTTTTTACACCGTAGGTCTGATAATCACCTGCGTTAAAGCCGTTATGACGGCGGTATTCATCGCACAGATATTTAAGATGCTCATTCAGTGTATCTGAATCATTTAACATTCCTATTCCTCATTTCATTTCCGGTTAATAACCAATAAATACTCACACTCTATTTTAACGCTATTTCACCTCTATGTCAAGTGCGTGACCGCACTCGACAATTCGCGACCGGCGGAGTGCCTCCGCTGTCGATTCGCGGCGGCGCTCGCCAAGCTCGCTTTGACTTTCAGACCAATCATTCAGTGTCCGCGATT
>CACXGH010000164.1 GCA_902767175.1 uncultured Ruminococcus sp. | reverse complement strand
GCTAAAGCTCCCCGACGTCTGTTGACGGCGTCGCTCGCTCCAATCAAGCGAGCTTGTTGGAGCTTTGCTCCTTGTTTAATAAATAATCAAAGTATAAAGCACGGTAAACTCAAAAGCGAGAATACCGTGCTTTATGTTTGTTTATTCCTCTGCCTTGTTCCTTGCAGCTAATTTATTATGGTATGCCCTTATCTTTCTCATTTCATCAGGAGCAAGCTCTCGCCATTTTCCTGGCTGCAGCATTCCTAACTTGACAGGACCTATTGCCGTGCGCTTGAGTCTTGCGACTTCAAGACCCAAGGCTTCACACATCTTTCTTATCTGACGGTTTCTTCCTTCTTCAAGGATTATCTCAAGAACAGTTCTTTCCTTTTCCGTTGTAACAACACGGACAGATGCAGGCATTGACTTCCTGCCGTCTATCACAACTCCTGTCGTCAGGGAAGTGAGCTGCTCCTCTGTGATACGGGGGTGCACCGTAACACGATAGGTCTTTGCAAAGTGTGTTGAGGGGTGACTTATCATATTGGCAAAATCTCCGTCATTCGTCATGAAAAGAAGTCCCTCCGAATCCTTATCGAGTCTGCCGACAGGGAAAAGTCTTGCAGGCACTTCATCAACAAGCTCCGCTACACATTTCCTTCCGCCTTCATCACTCATTGTGGTGATAAATCCTCTTGGCTTATGGAGCATTATATAATACTTCTTTGCGTCCTTTTTCAGCGTTATCTGTCTGCCTGCAACAATTATCTTGTCCCTGAACGGGTCGGCTTTATCTCCTAACTGAGCTTTTTTGCCGTTTACGGTCACGGCTCCGCGCTGAATAAGCTCCTCGGCTTTTCTTCGTGAGGCAATTCCTGCATCGGCTATGATTTTCTGAATTCTTATTTTTTCATTATTATCCATTTTATCTCTCCTCTTGTATTTCCACTGTCTCCGCAGCGATAAGCGGTACGGAGAATATTTTTTTCCCGTCAAGATAACACCGCAGCTCTCCTGTCTTTTCGCCCTTTTTCAGCGGTGCATATACAAAGTGCGGCATATACAGCTTATAGCTCAGAATGTTCTCGTCTGTCCTTACCGTTGTATATAGCGCATCGTTTTCCGGCATTACCGCAGTGATATCAGTCTTTCCTCCGACTATCGGCAGAACAAAGCGCTGCTCACGGCTTACCGCCTTTACCCTTGTACACTGGGAAAAACCGAAGTCAAACAGCTTTTTATGGTCGTTCCAATCATCTCTGTCATTAAGAGTTACCGCTACGAGCCTTATTCCGTCACGCTCCGCACATGATGTCAGTGTCCGCCCTGCCTTGCTTGTATATCCTGTCTTTATTCCGATACAGCCCTGATATTCCGAAAGCAGCCTGTTGTGATTTGTGCATTGCTGTTTTTTGTTTTCGGGGTATTCATAGCTGACTTCGAGGTTTTTCTGAGAGACGATATCCGCAAAGCTCTTATTGTTCATTGCATAAATGCACAGAAGAGCCATATCACGGGCTGATGAATAATGCTCTTTGTCGTCAAGCCCCGACGGAGTGACAAAATGTGTGTTTGTCATTCCTAAACGGGCAGCCTTTTTATTCATTATCTCCGCAAAAGCCTCTGTACTTCCTGCAATTCCTATAGCTAATGCATTTGCGGCATCGTTGCCCGATACACAAAGCAGTCCTTTTACAAGCTCCGTTACTTTAAGCTTTTCTCCGACTTTCAAATACAGACTTGAGCCTTCCGCCTGCATGGAGCTTTCAAAGGTTATCACCTTATCGTTCCTTTGGGCATATTCAAGAGCTATCAGTCCCGTCATTATTTTCGTTATGCTTGCAATAGCAAGCTGCTTGTCGGCAGCCTTTTCATAGAGAACCCTGCCGTTGTCGGCGCATATGAGTATTGCAGACTCTGCGCTTGTTTCGGGGATATCCTTTGCCGTTATTTCTCCTGCGGCATTTGTCGATATGCAGCACAGCACAACGGCAGCAATAAGGATAAAAGCTGTTATCTTCCTGTAAAACAAAAAACCACCTGCCCTTTAATGCTGTTTCATTTATATGCACAGGGCAGGCAGTTTTATCAAAGCAGTTTTATTATTTATCAGACCTTCGGGTCGTCAATACCGGATTCCTTTACAGTCTCATCAGCATTTTCTTCCTCAGCGTCATCTTTCTTGTTCTTTTTCTTATCCTTCTTGAAAAGACCGATTATCTTATCGACAAGCTCAGGCACCATGCCAACGGCTCTGTCCTGACCGTCCTTGAAATTAGTGACATTGAGAAGCTTTACATCATCTTTGGTAACTGCGATGAACGCAATAGGGGTAATTGTAACACCTGCGCCTGCACCGCCGCCGAAAAGATTGTCATCATCAGGTTTTTTGGAGTTGAATTCCGAGCCGCCCGACGCAAATCCGTACATTACCTTTGAAACAGGGATAACCGTAGTGCCGTCGGGAGTAGTTATCGGGTTACCGACAATAGTATTGACATCTACCATTTGTTTGATTTTATCAAGTGTAGTTCCCATAAGACCTTCTATAGGACGATCACTCATGATAAACACCGCCTTTTCAGATTTATAAATTAAAATAAATATCAGCTTTGATTATAAGTATAATATAAAAGTTTTTATTTTGCAATAGCCTTAAGACCTTTAATTAAAGCTCCGAGCGCTCCGCTGAGAATAAAGAAGGGCATTATTCTTGCCTTCATGACAAGACGCACCTTTGTTTCGGTCTGTGTAAACACAGGTGCTATTTTTATTCTGTGCCTGAATTTCCTGACATGGTTTTTAATAAAGCTTACGGCAGGATAAACACCTGAGCATATTCTGCCGTATGTAAGAGCAGTGCTTGCCGCATCTTCGCTTGCAATAGCTATCTGAAGGTCAAACTTCGAGATGACAAGATGGTCGGTTATTTTCTTTAAAAGCCCTCCGATTATTCTTACAAGCTCTTTCAGCAGCTCTATTATGCCGCTTACGCCTTTTTCCTTTATTTTTTGTATGAACGGACTTTCTTTTTTCTTCTCAGGCTCTGCAGAGGCAGCTGCGGCGGCACCGGGGTGCTTCTTTTCGTATTTCTGCCTGCGCCTTTCCTCTTTGAGCTGTTTCTTTTGTTCCTTCTTTTCCTTTTTAGCGGCTTTCTTTGCTGCCTTTTCCGGATCCTCCTCTTTTTCTGTCGGAATTGTAAAAACAGGGAAGAGGTACCCGGCTTTGATCTTTACCTTGTCCTTATATTCTATTTTTATGACTACCGGACAAAACAGCAGCAGAAGTATCAATACTATTATGCCTGCAAGGATAAGCAAAAATACATTCATGGCTCATCACCCTGTCCGGAAATATCAGTACCGTCCCCGTCTGTATTTTTTTCCTCGTCCTCCTCATCATTCGGGAGCGGAGGAAGCTCATCAAGTGAGGATATATTGAAGCATCTGAGAAAATGCTCTGTTGTTCCGTAAATAAGCGGCTTTCCTGGCAGCTCAAGCCTGCCTTTTTCTTCTATGAGCTGTCTGCTGATAAGACCTGTTATAACACCTGAGCAGTCTACACCTCTGACCTGCTCTACAAATGCCTTTGTAACAGGCTGGTTATATGCAATTACCGCAAGCACCTCTGCTGCTGCCTGCGAAAGCGGAGTGTTTCTCCTCAGATCCATAACGGTTCTTATAGGCTCGGCATATTCCTCACAGGTACACATCTGATAGCTTTTATTGAGCCGGACTATCCTTATACCCCTGTCACTTTCAGCGTATTCTCTGAGCAGTTCCTCGCATATATCGGCTGCGTCCTCTTCGGAAATGCCGAGTCCCTGAGCTATTCGCTCGGCTTCGACAGGAGTGCCGCAGGCAAATATAACAGCCTCAGCCGTGCTTTTCAGTTTTCTTCTGTCCATTGCTTTTCACCACCGATGATAAGTTTAAGCTCACAGCTCTCACCGTCTCCCTCAACTCTTACACGCTTTCCCTTGATAAGTTCAAGTATCGCCAGAAATGTTGCAACAAGCTCGCTTTTATCTTCAGCATCGCTGAACATTGTGCTGTAAGGTCTGCTGCTGCCGTCACGAAGCTTTCTGATAATTCCGTATATTTTTGAGCTGACTGAAACTATCCTTCTTGCAACTATGCCCGAGAATGCGTCCTTCGGGGGAGGTATTTTAGCCTTTCCTCTGCCCACTGCGGCAAGATAAGCCGCAGTAAGATATGAAGGCTCATGAACTCTTTTATACTTCATATCCGCCTTGATTTTAGCCGGTTCTCTGCAATAGCTGTCAAAGCTTATTTTCTCAGACAGTACAGCCGCTACACGCTTGCACTTGCGGTATTCTATAAGCTGTCCGGTAAGCTCTCTGCGCATTTCCTCAGCTTCTTCATATTTGGGGAGCAGCATTGCGGATTTTATTTGTATCAGCCTTGATGCCATAGCTAAAAATTCGCCTGCTATATCGAGGTCCTGCTGCTGCATAAGATCTATCTGCTCCATATACTGCTCAAGCAGCTCCGATATAAGGATATCATAAATATTCAGTTTGTTTTTTTCGATAAGATGCAGCAGCAGGTCGAGAGGACCTTCAAATACATCAAGCTTGTATGATATCTTTTCCAATTTTCATTCTCCTGACAAGATATTAAGACCCTTTACCAAGCCCATGAGAAGGGAAGAGCCGTAAGGCGGATTATACCGTCATAAAGCCATATCTGTACGGGGTAAAGAAGGTTTGCAGCTCCTCCGGATACGACAAGGACAAAAAGAGCGATAGAAATATACATCTCATTCTGCTGTATCTTATAAATAATTCTGTTCGGGAGAAATGACATTACTATCTTTGAGCCGTCAAGCGGCGGTATCGGCAAAAGATTGAACGCCGCAAGACATATGTTGATCATAATGAAAAATCTCAGAAAAAGGAAAATATAACTCATAAATCCCGGGTCGTAGCCTAAATTATAATACAGCTCACCGCCGAGGTATATCAGACTGTTATTTTTTACAAGTATCGTGTTTATTATGTTGTATATTATTCCGCCGATCAGTGCAGCAGCAAAATTTGCAAGAGGTCCTGCAAGTGCCGTTACGAACATACCGACTCTCGGTTTCCTGAAATTATTCGGATTTACAGGTACAGCCTTTGCCCAGCCGAAGCCTATAAAGAGCATCATAAGCGCTCCCATATAGTCGATATGTGCCAGAGGATTGAGCGTAAGTCTGCCCATGTTTTTAGCTGTTCTGTCGCCGAGCTTATATGCGGCAAAGCCGTGTGCGCATTCATGCAGAGGATTTATAAGAAATATTATCATAAGAATGGATAAAATATAGATCAGTATTGAAAAAATATCCACGCCTTCTCTTATCAGATGTATCAGCATATTCTTTCCTTTCTGCGGAGACGACCGCTTTTTTATATTAATTACTGATAAAGAAAATTTAAGGAAGCGCTGATTAAATCAAGTGGCTGTATTTCGTCAGGTTGTGCAAAAAGACCGCAGGCAGCCTGTCGGTTGTAAGGGGGTGCGCAAGACAGCGGAAAAAGAGTGGGCAAGACAGGTGCGTAGCCGCAAGCCGTGATTTATTCAGCAATTTCTTATATTTATCATAACCAAAAAGCGAGACCCTGCCGACTTGTGCAAGATCTCGCATTGTAGCCTTGTGAATTATTCCTCGTCGGAGCTTTCCTCTTCGTCTTTGCCGTCAAGCTCGTCCTCGTCATAATCGAACTCAAGAGTTTCTCCGCAGTTCGGGCATGACATACCGCCGTCGCTGAGCTGGTTTTCATCAATACCTATAACAGCGCCGCAGGTGGGGCAGGTTACTTCATAAGCCGCATCGTCACTACCGCAGCCGCATACAGGCTCATCATCGTCATCTTCTTCATCTTCGTAGAGAAGATCTTCAACGCCTGCAAGATCCTCGTCAAGAGCATCTATCTGATCGCATACATCATCATAGCACTGTTCAAGCTCACAGACCTCCTCAGCCATTTCGTTGACAAGGTCAATAAGTGCCTTGATGACCTTTGTCTGCTTATCCTTCGGGTCAAGCTCAAGACCTTCGGCAAGTCCCTTTATATAGGCTGCTTTTTCCGTAATTTTCATTTTATGCTCCTCCGTTTATAATAAGGCAATTAAGCTCTTGACATATACTCGCCTGTTCTTGTGTCGATCTGGATCTGATCGCCTTCGTTGATGAAAAGCGGTACCTTGATCTCTGCACCTGTTTCAAGTGTTGCAGGCTTTGTAACGTTTGTAGCCGTATCGCCCTTGAAGCCGGGATCTGTCTGAGTAACTGTAAGAACTACGAATGTAGGAGGCTCAACGCCGAAAACGCTGCCCTTATATGAAAGGATCTTGCACTCCATATTTTCCTTAACGAACTTGAAGCTGTCACCGAGAACGTTTGCGCTTATCGGAATCTGCTCGTATGTTTCGCTGTCCATGAAATAATAGAGGTCGCCGTCGTTATAGAGGTACTCCATATCCTTTCTCTCTATAAATGCTGTCGGATACTTATCGTTGGGGTTGAAAGTCTTTTCAATTACCGCACCTGTGATGACATTCTTTATCTTTGTGCGGACGAAAGCGGCACCTTTGCCGGGCTTAACATGCTGGAACTCGATTATTGTAACTACCTGTCCGTCCATATCAAAGGTTACGCCGTTTCTGAAATCTCCTGCTGTGATCATAAAAAATCCTCCTGTTTTCCGTTTAATATCGCTGAATAAAACTGTATGTTCTCAAACAGCCCTATACACTCTTACCATTATACTATATCTTCATACAAATTGCAAGAATTTTGTATACGCCGGTGCGTGACCGCAGCGGAGTGCCTCCGCTGTCGATTCGCGCTGGCTGACATACTGACCAGACACTTATTGTCCGCGGTTATC
>CACXGH010000163.1 GCA_902767175.1 uncultured Ruminococcus sp. | reverse complement strand
TTAGCATAAAACCAAGACAAGAACCGTGGGACACACGGGGATAGCTCGTTGATACTGTATGGGTTACCATACTTGAGCGAGAAGCCCTCACCTCTATAGGTGGGGGAGTATGTCACTCCGATAAAATCAGGATATTTTGATTTGAAGGTTATTGTAAATACTATACAAAATTGTCGAAATTTGTTTTTTGAAAATTATATATAGTCAATATACACAAAAATGTGGAATAATATAAGTGCGAATGACAAAAATGATTGTGACGCATTGACATTACAAATTTGTAATGTTACAATTAGATAAGATTTTTTATGAACGTTTTTTAAATATTGAAGATTATTGAACTCTGCATCAAGTTATTCTAATAATTAATAAGAACAGATTATAAAATTTGCCGTAAAATTGTGAGTTGTCCATAGTATCGTTTTTGTATTGTTTTAAGGTTAGAATGAGTATAGTTTCCGGTATGTACGGTTTTGATATATTCAGATTTATAAATCCGGTAATAAGATATTCTGATAAAAGGAGCTAAGTAAAATGACAAAAGTAATAAGAACCAAAGCACATATCATAATCGCCGCTTTGCTGTCAATAATGGTAATTCTGACGGCATTGCCGATGCAGTACAGCAGAATGCTCAAAGCTGATGCTGCCGGTTTTGTTATGAATAACAAGAATATTTATTTTGATATCAGCAACTTGCCCAACAAAGACGAATGGCACAGCAATGGTGTATATATTCAGATAGACGGACAGGGTATGCATCAATTTACACGCATTCCGAATTCTGATATATATTACTATGATTTTTCTAATTGGGGAGAATTTAATAACAGTTACTTTATTCTATTATGCGGAAATAATTGGGATACAATAAATGCCAAGGATAATTACAGAACGATTGTTTCTACTGATGTGGGCGTTTATTTTTCAAATGTCTCATCAAATGGAAAATATTGCTGCTGGTCCGGTAAATACAGATATGTAAACGGTAAGAAAGTCTATGATCTTGATATATCAAACTCGGAGATAATTCATACCGTCAGCGGAGGAAGCAAAAGGATATACTTCGATGCAACATTCTCTAAGCTTACATATAAGAATGACAATTATAACAGTCAGGGCGACTCTAACAGTGTTCACGCTGTACTGAATGACGGCAATTCAAGCAATATTCCTTATACGGGCGGAAAGGTATATTATTACATTTCTGACAATAATCAGGATAACAGATGGTGGGGAGAGATGACCCAGGATGCAGGCACTGATTATTGGTATGTGGATATTGATCCTTCTCAGCATAAGAAGATCAGATTTACTGCATGGGCAAATCCCTCTAACGATGATATTGCCGCAAACGGAGACGGAACGGCTCTTCTGACTATCCCGACTGACAGTAAGAACGTATTCTTTGCTGACACGGGTGACAGCGTTGTATATGTAAACAACGGCGGAAACCGCGGAGGCTATTGGGGCACAAGGGGCGATGTCCGTGATGCCGAGGCAGGTAAGAACACAGATGTGGTTCCTGTACCGTCATCAAGCTTTACAGAGAACGAGAATGTACTGTATCTCAACTCTACATTCTATGATTATTATTCAGACTTCGAGCTTAACGGCAGAAACAGGGTCAACTATCCTCTGAATATTACAGCAACCAACGGCGGTGCAGACAAATTTGCTTCGCACCGGAATTGGGTGCCGTTCAGACAGCTTGCTCAGGCTCTCAGCAGCTACTACAGCACAAACAGTGTTCCTGCAAACAATACAATATATACGGGTCATTTCCAGCCCAATGTCGATACATGGGGCTATCCGTTCTCTGATGTTGCCGAAACTCTGAATCTTTACGGCTGGTCTCAGTATAACGCAAACTTCCAGGTAAATAATAACTCGGTAAAATCACTTGGCAGCTCAGATACTACATTCTACCGCTATGCTACACAGGGTATTCTTAAGAATACGCTTGATAATAACGGTAATCCCGTAATGAACGGAACAACATCGACGGTCATGCCGTTCTTTGATGAAGCCTTCCTTGGAGGAAGCAATTCAAAGAATGCAAAGCTCGGCGAGGTATATAACAATGTTGCATTCCCGTTTACCAAGGTTGACCGTGACGGCAACGGAATATACTATTGGTCATTCGACAGTGCCGCAACTACACTCAGACTCAACAGCAACAGCAATACTGCTACAAACGGCAAATATCCTTACTACCTCAAAACAGAAAGCATGGCGACAATTACAGATGCTCAGGGAAGAACAACAGAGGCTTCCCGTGCAGGCACAAATACAAATACCGACAGACAGAAGACTCAGCTGGACAGAGGTGATCTGTGGTCCAAAAACCTTATCAGTGCCGGTATTACGGAAAGAGTCGCAACAGGCGTAACGGACTATCCCTCCAATAAATACGGCTTCTTCCCGCTCAATGATACAAGCATAAACGAAAGCAATAATGCCGGAGGTGCAAAATATAACTACGGCTTCGGTACAAAGCTTGAATTTGACTTTACGCTCTCCAACAACGGTAATATCACCGTGTATAAGAATAATCAGCCTGTCACCGCTGCTACGACCTTCAACTTCTCCGGTGACGATGACGTGTGGGTATTCATTGACGGCAAGCTTGTGCTTGATATCGGCGGTGACCACGGAAGAACATCAGGCTGTATCAACTTCTCCAAAGACAGCTCTTATAATTATACATATTCTTATAAATTGGACAATTCTGATGCGATCAGTGTCGTAACGAATACTGTCAATGCCGCAAGCGTTCTTGTCAGTGAAGTAAAGAACAGCACATACCACCCCTCGGCATACAGCAATCTCAGCGGCAGTGTTACTCAGGAAAGTCTTTGGAGCAAGCTCGGAATTACTACAGACGCTCAGAAAACTCAGTTCTATAAGGATTCGCATACACTGACCTTCTTCTATATGGAAAGAGGAATGTGGGAGTCTAACATGAGACTGCAGTTCAACTTCCCTGATAACGATACTCTTGAGGTTGAAAAGACAGTCGATACTTCAACAGTAGAAAACAGATTCAAGAATTTCTTCAACAATGTAACAGCGGATTTCGAGATCACAAACCTTGTTACTCATTACGGTGCTCAGTCTGCTGTGGTTGACTCAGGCTATAACATAAGCCAGGGAGATATCAGAGATTACGGCTCCGCATCGGGTACCGTACTGAAACCTGCAGCAGGGGCTTATTACACCAAGAACGGTGTAGGAACAACACGATATACTGTCAGCAATACCGGCGGATTCACACTCGGATCGGGCGACTCTGCACTGTTCGCTAACCAGTTCAGACGGGGCAGCTATATAGGGCTTACTGAAAAGCTGAGTGAAAATGAAAGAAAACTATATACTACCACATGGGCTATAAGCGAGAATAACACTCCCGTAACAAGCTACGGAAGCAGCACCAAGGTTACGGGAACAATACCGTCAAACCCGCTTGCAGGTACTGCGAACAGCACTGCAAATACGGGCTACGGAATAGATGACGGCAGAATCGAGCAGAAGGATTCCTACAGCGGCGGCACATATAACGGATATAATACAGCCGCCAAGCCGCAAGGCTCTGCGATAGTTTTCAGATCCTATGAAGACCCCGATGCGTCAGTAAATATTACTATTAAAGCAGCCTATACAAATAGGGTAAATACAGGTAAGCTGGAGCTTAAAAAACAGCAGGCTTCGGGTTCCGAGGATCTTACGGCAACATACGGCTTCACTATTACGTTCTCGAATATCGGCGGTGTCGGACTTACATATAACAGCTCAAATACAGTCACCGTAACTCAGAATCTTCAGAAAGGTCAGACCTTTACTCTGGACGGTATCCCTGTAAATACAGAGTATACGATAGTCGAAACAATACCCGATAATTCGGTACTTGATCAGGTTACGGGAGCAGACAGTGCTGCATCGGTCAATCTGACAACAAGAACTGTAACAGGTGTAATATCATACGACAGCAGCGCAGCTAATAAGGGCGAGACAGATACCATAATCTTTTTAAATAAAAAGGGCGTTGAAACTGTCAGCATTGATATTACCAAGATATGGGACAGACTCGGCGGAACAGCAGCTCCGTCAAAAACCTATCTCTGTCTTGAGCGTACAACAACACCCGACAGTGCCGGCTCATGGGCAGCAGTTGCAGGCTACAGCAAATTTGAGCTTACAGCCTCAACGCAGGGTGTAACAGTTGTTACAAATACAAATGATACCAAGAGCTGGAAATACACAATAGATGGTCTTGATAAGTCAAGCGGCGGCAGTACTTATTATTACCGTATAAGAGAGTATGATTCAACAGGAACTAATCTGCTCCCGGCTCTCGGAAAATACAATACCAATTTTACGGTAAGCTATTCTGCTGCTTTAAGCGCCGATGACACAGATGACGGTCTTACGGTAACAAACACATATACGACAATAGTCATGCCTGAGACCGGTGTGATCCCCTTCGTAAACCTTGCAGTGATCGGTGTATCCGCTGTAGCTTTAGCGGTCATTGCACTGCTGATATACAAAAAGAAACTGCAAAGTGCAGAGGTCTATACCGATGAAAGAAGGAGGAGTTAAGGCAAACTGAGCTTACTTAATAATTCAATATGGCAGTACGATAGTCGTGCGGATCGCCTGCCATATTTAAACCGACCCGCACGACAAAATATGTTTTGGAGGTAAAAACAATGAAGAAAAAGACTTTTAAGAAAGCAGGCGTTGCAGTCCTTTCTATGGCAATGCTTCTTTCAATGGGAGCTATGGCACTTCCGGTTAGTGCCGCAGGCACAGCGCTTCCTGCAAACTCAGCAATCACAATCAATGCTGCACAGGGCAAATTCAAGCTCTATAAAGTGGCAGAAGCAACAAAGAACGCACAGACAGGTGCTATCACCTACACTGTTTCAAACAATTTCAGCTCAGTTCTTACAGTCAAGAACGGCTATGTGGTTACAAGCAAGGCTATCACATCTCCCGCAATTGCAAATGAGACCCAGCTTAAGACGCTCATTAATCACGGTGCTGGAATAGAAGCAGTTGCTAAGGAGCTTGAGGCAGTTGCAAGAAACAAAACAACTCCTGTTGCACCCATTCAGACAACAACTATAACTGCCGGTGATGCCGACAGCAAGAAACTCACCGTTACTGAAGCAGGTTATTATCTTATTCTCGGTGATTCCGTAGCCAAGACTCAGCCTGTTCTCGTAAACATTCTTCCCGATACAGCATTACCCGCAATTACGGTAAAGAATTCAGATATTCCCTTCATTAAGGCTATCACAAAGATTACTGACACCAATTCCGCAAGCAATCTTATCGGAACAGACCTTGAGGGCAATGCAGGCGGCTCCGGTATTTCTGAAGAAGGCGGCGTTGTACAGTATACACTTACAACAGAGTTCCCGAAGTATGATGAAGATGTAAGATCTCTTACCGATAAATTTATCATTACAGATATCCCTGAGGACTCAATTGTAATTGATATGAATAGCATCACTGTAAAGGTTAATTCAGCTACGGTTACAACAGGCTTTACAACTGCAAAAAATATCACATTTGATAAGACTAATAAGAATATAAAAGTCAACGATACCACCACAACAACAAACGGTCTTGCTGCAAACAATGATTTTGTTACTACTGTTAATGAGGACGGTAAAGGCTTCCAGATCACATTTGACGATGCTACTGTTCTTGGCAACGGCGGTAAATCTGTCGAAGTAGTATTCAACGCTACTGTAACTAATGCCGATGTTGATGGTGACTCCAACGATAACGGTGCTACACTTTCCTACAGCAACAACTATTTCACAGGTAAGGGCAGCGTTACATACACAGAGAATAAGCCTGAGCCTGAGCCCGGTCAGCCTGAGCCTGACGAGCCTGATGACGGTACACCTGTTGAGGACGAGGATAATCCTAAGGTTATTCCCGATGATGCATTTATCTACTGCTCTGTAGTAACAGTCAATAAGCAGGATCCCGAAGGTACTGCGCTTAAGGGTGCAGTGTTTGAGCTTTATTATCTCGATCCCAATAACAACAATGAGGAAAAGCTTGTAAAGGCTCTTGGCGAAACAGCTGCAAAGATTGATGATCCCGCTAATCCCGGTACACAGATCGACAACCCCAATTATATTTCTACATTCTCGTTCAGAGGTCTTGGTGACGGTACATATGTTCTCCGTGAGAAGACAGCTCCTGCCGGCTATACAAAGGCTGAAGATACAACTGTAACTATCACAGCAGGCAAAGTTGTTTCTACAAATGTTTACAACGGTACATTTACTAAGACAGGTACAAATAACGGTATCGTAACAGTTACCGACCAGCCCACACAGGAACTTCCCGGCACAGGCGGCATCGGTACATATCTCTTTACTATCGGCGGTGCAGCTCTTGTACTTCTCGCTGGTGCTCTGTTCGTGGTTTATTTGAGAAAGAGAAAGACAGAGGAATAATCCCTTTGAGCTTAACTATCAATAAAACTCTGCTCCCACTTCGGGAGCAGGTTTTCCAAAGGGCTTGATATTCTCAAACCCTTCGGAAAGCCGCCGAAAGGATAATTGACTTGAAAATATCCCGGAAAAAGCACAGTATAATTCTTGCAATGATAGGTGTTGTTTACTTCTTTGGAGTTGCAGCGGTTATATATCCTATCATTGGCAAAATTTATACATTGAGCTTGTCTCATAGTACAATAAAGTTCTATGATGAATCAGTGGGAGATATGCCGGGGACTGAATTGTCCGAAAAGCTCGATAATGCCAAAGCATATAATGAAAAGCTTGCTTCAGGTATTATTGATGAGCAGCTTTCCAAGTCATTAAATAACGCAAACGGCCTTATGTGCTATGTCGATGTGCCGCATCTTGGTATATATTTACCTGTATTCTACGGCACTGATAATGATGTGCTTGGTAAGGGCTGCGGCTGGATTCCCAACACGTCTCTCCCTGTCGGGGGAATCAGTACTCATGCCTGTATTTCCGGTCATACGGGGATGCCCGATGCAGAAATGTTTACAAGGCTTGATAATGCAAAGACAGGTGAGGAATTCTATATTAATGTTCTCGGGGAGATACTTGCATATAGAATAGACATGATAGAAACCGTATTACCTGATGATACATCATCACTTGAAATTATCGAAAACGAGGATCATGTTACCCTCGTTACCTGCACTCCATACGGAATAAATGACAAAAGACTGCTTGTAAGAGGCACAAGAATACCATACGTCAACCCTGTGTCTGATGAGACATCGAAAGAAATAACTTATCAGATATCGTCCGCCTCGGACGACAGGGCTTCACAGGTCGATGAAAGCCTGCAGAAGCAAATAAACGACTGTATTCTTAAGATCGTTATAATTGTTGTAGTGTCTGTGGTTCTATTTGCTGCTGCCTGTATCTGGCTGAGTATTATGTTCAGACGGATTACAGTAAGTGACGACACGTCAGTGAATAAGAAGCAGTCGGAGGATAATAATGGCAAAAGGAAAGAGTAAGTTTGTGAGGAGACTTCCGCTTGTAGGTATCTTTCTGATATTGGCAACAGGTGTATGTTTCTTTATGTATCCGATACTCGGAAATTGGTTTACGGAGCAGTCTGCTCAGTCTACCATTAAGCATTATGATGAGACAGTTCAGCAATTGGGTGACGAAGCTATTGAGCAGCTCATCAAAAAAGCTGAGGAATATAACGAAGCACTTGCTAAAAATCAAGGCTCAAAAATATCTGCCCTCAATTATGATGAACTTCTTGCAGTAACGGAAGCCATAGGATATATTGAGGTGCCGAAAATAGGTGCATACTACCCGATTTATCACGGCTTGTCCAATGATGTTCTTCAAAAGGGTATAGGTCATATGGAGGGTACTTCTCTTCCTCTTGGCGGTCCCAATACACATTGTGTACTTGCAGGACATACCGGACTTCCCGGCTCTAAGCTGTTTACAGATCTCGATACCATGACAGAGGGTGATATATTCTATGTTCATGTTCTGGATAGAGTTCTGAGATATCGTGTGGACCAGATAAAAGTGGTTCTGCCCAATGCTACAGATGATATTCTTATTGAAAAGGATAAGGACTATGTAACACTCGTGACCTGTACTCCGTACGGTATAAATGACCACAGACTTCTCGTCAGAGGAACCCGTGCTCCCTATCAGCAGCTCCTGAACTCACAAGATGAGGAAGATGAGGATAGTAATGCAGAGAGTGATGACGGGCAGCAGTCATCGTACGGCGGAGTGAACATCAGGGAAGACAGCAGTCAGAATAAGACCGAAAGATGGCAGCATACCGTTACAGATGAACCTACACCGCAGGTTGTTCCTGCAAGAACAGTAATATGGTATATTGCCGCAGGAACTGTTTCGTTTGTATTGCTTGGTATAATCCTGATACTTGTATTCCCGACATTCAGGAGACGAAAGAAAAATAAAGCAAAACAGTCTGAAAGTGACAAGGACTGTGACAATAAAGCTAATACCGATTAATAATCGGCAGATTTGGAGGACTGATCTATTATGAAAAAAAGTTCATCAGGCAGATTCATTGCCGTGATAGCAGCGTTATGTATTTTGTGTCTTAGCTTTGTAATAACTGTTAATGCTGTGCCTGCAGAAACACAGTCAGACTGCTCTATTACCGTTAAGACTGCGGACTTCGCTGCAAACACTTCTCTTGGTCTTTGCAAGGTCGGACGCTATGAAAGCGGAGAATATATACTTGAGGGCAGATTTGCCGAATGCGATATTGATTTTACCGACATCACTGAAGCGGCTGCGGCTCAGGATGCAGCAGAAACTCTTGTTAAGGCTGTAAAAGAAAGTGATGTTCGTTCTGTAAGTATAATAGATAATGACGGAATATCTTACTTTAAAAATCTTGACGGCGGACATGACCTTTATTTGGTTTATCAGATAGACGGACAGGATATTATCGAAATAAGCCCGATGCTGATTGCAGTTTCTTATTATAATAATGACGGCTCGACAGTTGAGAGTATTACCGTTAATGCAAAGTATAAGGACAAGAGAACAAAGGAAGTCAAGGGTGCGATCCTTCTTCACAAGGTTGACCCGAAGAAATCCCCCCTTGCAGGAGCTGAATTTACATTTCAGGTAAAGCTTTACCATGAAGGATATGAGCAGACGGATTTAGCAGATCTGTATTCTGACCGTGCCGGTGATTATTCATGGAATACTATATTTGATGATCTCATTACAGATGAGAACGGACAGATAGCAGTCGAGAATCTTCCTCTTGCAACATACCGTTTTATTGAAACAAAAGCCCCTGAAGGATTTGTTCTTGATTCAACTCCCTATGAGATAAAGGTTACTCAGAAAGGTACACTTAAGATAATTGATGGTATTTATGCTGCGGATGAAGGCAAGCCGGCTGAAATTGAAGTTGTCAATAAGCCCGAGGAACCTTCAGAGCCTGAATCATCTGAGCCTGAGTCGTCAGTGCCTGAGTCGTCAGTGACTGAGTCGTCAGTGCCTGAGTCGTCAGTGCCTGAGTCGTCAGTGCCTGAGTCATCAGTACCTCAGCCTTCAGAGCCTCCTGTTATAACAGGTGAGCAGATAACAAAGTATATCGTTATCGGTGTTGTAGTGGCTATATCTCTCGTAGCAGTTATTCTTCTTATAGTTCTCGGCAAAAAGAAAAAGAACAATGACGATGACGATGATGATTGATAAGTTTTAAAATAAAACGGCACATTCTTCCTTAGGGCAGAATGTGCCGTAATTTTAGTATAACAAACGTCGTTGCTCGCTCCAATCAAGCGAGCTTGTTGGAGCTTAGCTCCTTGTTTAAAGATATCGGAGGAACTTATGTTCAGAACAGAGCATGATATATGGGAGCGTTTAAGCGGTGAAAAACGACCGATAATTATTTACGGCACAGGCAACGGTGCGGATAAGGTAATAAATGAATTGGAACGGCTGTCTGTAAGAATATGCGGAATTATGGCAAGCGATGATTTTGTCAGGGGACAGTGCTTCCGGGGATATACTGTAAAAAAGCTCAGTGAGCTTGAAAAAGAATTTTCAGAGCCGATTATTCTTATTGCCTTTGGTACTCAGCGGTCTGATGTAATAGAGAATATACTTTCCATTGCAAAAACTCATACCGTGCTGTGTGCTGATGTCCCTGTTTACGGGGATAATATCTTCAATAAAGAATACTGCAGCGAACATCTTGATGAGCTTGATATGGTATATGATCTTCTTGCTGATGAGCAGTCGAGAAAGGTCTTTCGCAGCGTTATTGAATTCAGAATAACCGGTCAGCTTGAAAAACTGACATCATGTTTTACGGAAAAAAGAGAAGCCTATACGGAGATACTGAAACTTGGCAGCAGGGAAAGCTATCTTGATCTTGGAGCATATCGCGGCGATACTATAGAACAGTTTCTTCACTATACAAACGGCAGCTATACACATATCACGGCTCTTGAGCCTGACCGCAGGACATATATGAAGCTGAAACAGTACGGCGGTGCAATGCGTGATACACAGCTTTTTAATATGGGTATATGGGACAGTGATACAGACCTGAAATTTGAAGCTTCACTCGGAAGAGGTTCTTCAATAAATGACAAGGGAGAGCAAGCGCTCAGCGTTACCTGTATTGATACACTTTACAGAAGGAGAACAGTTTCTTTTATAAAGATAGATGTAGAGGGGGCAGAGGATAAAGCACTTTCCGGAGGAAAGGCGGTTCTTAAAAGGGACAAGCCTAAGCTTGATATAGCTATGTATCATAGAAGTGAGGATATTTTCAAGCTTCCTTTAATGCTGCATGAAACAGAGCCGTCATATAAGCTGTATCTTAGGCAGCATCCTCACATTCCTGCATGGGATCTTGATTTGTATGCTGTTGTATGACAGAATAAATAAGCAAAAAATTACACCAACGAGATAGTCCGTTGGTGTAATTTTATTAGAATACTATATCATCGCTTGTTAAAGCTGTCCTTAAGCGAAACGCTGCGGTTGAAGATAAGATGTCCGGCTGTGCTGTCCTTATCGGCACAGAAATAACCAAGACGCATGAACTGATAACGGGAGGCCGCATCTGCCGACTCAACAAAACGTTCAGCCTTGCAGTTATTCAGTGTGATAAGGCTTTCGGGATTGATATAATCAAGAAAATTCTTATCGCCTGTGTCTGGTTCAGGATCTGTAAAGAGATTGTCATACAGACGAACTTCTGCATCAACATAGTTCTCTGCATCAACCCAATGTATAGTTCCCCTTACCTTCCTGCCGTCGGGTGTGTCTCCGCCTCTCGTTGCAGGGTCGTACTCTGCATATACCTCGATAATGTTTCCGTTTTCGTCTTTCCTGCAGCCTGTGCATTTTACAATATATGCTGACTTCAGACGAACTTCGTTCCCGGGATAGAGCCTGTTGTAGCCTTTGATTTTTTCTTCAAGGAAATCACTTCTCTCAATGTAGCATTCACGGGAGAAGGTTATTGTTCTTGTGCCGTCCTCGGGCTTGTTGGGATTGTTCTCTATTTCAAAGGTCTCGGTCTGTCCTTCGGGATAATTTGTGATAACAAGCTTTACAGGATCTAAAACCACCATTACGCGCTGTGCATTGATGTTCAGGTCTTCTCTGAGGCAATGCTCAAGAAAACTGTATTCAACAACGCTGTTTGTCTTCGCAACACCGATACGCTCACAGAAATTTCTTATAGATGCAGGCGTATAGCCCCTTCTTCTCAGTCCGCAAAGCGTAGGCATACGGGGATCGTCCCAGCCGTTTACATACTTTTCCTCAACAAGCTGACGGAGCTTTCTCTTGCTCATTACGGTATTGTTGATGCCGAGTCTTGCGAATTCGATCTGACGGGGAACAGCAGGAACTGAGGTGTTATTAATTACCCAATCATACAGAGGTCTGTGATCTTCAAATTCAAGTGTACACAGTGAATGTGTGATTCCCTCAATAGCGTCCTCAATGGGATGTGCAAAGTCGTACATGGGGTAAATGCACCACTTATTTCCTGTTCTATGGTGATGTAAACGGTTAATGCGGTATATTACAGGGTCACGCATATTGAAATTACCGCTTGCAAGGTCTATCTTTGCACGGAGAGTCATTCTGCCGTCCTCGAATTCGCCTTTTCTCATTCGCTCAAACAGGTCAAGACTTTCTTCAGCGGGTCTGTCACGGTACGGACTTACTGCAGGTCTTGAAAGGTCACCTCTGTTGGCTCTCATCTCATCGGGTGTCAGCTCGCATACATAGGCAAGACCTTTTTTGATAAGCTCAACGGCATATTCATACATCTGCTCGAAATAATCCGATGCATAATAAAATCTGTCGTCCCATTTAAAGCCGAGCCAGCTTATATCCTCTTTTATAGCATCAACATATTCGACGTCCTCTTTTGTGGGATTTGTGTCGTCCATGCGGAGATTGCATATTCCTCCGAATTTTTCAGCCATGCCGAAGTCAACACATATAGCCTTTGCATGACCTATGTGCAGATAACCGTTAGGCTCCGGAGGAAAGCGGGTATGTACTGTTTTACCCTCATATTTTCCGCCTTCGGCAATGTCCTCTGTGATAAAATCATATATAAAATTGCCGGCTGCAAGCTCGCTGCCTTTTATTTCGTCTGCCATTATAATTTCTCCTTTCCTGCAAAACGGCGGTTAAGAGAGCTTCTCAAGCCCTTTATGAAGTCTTTTCAGAGCTTCTTCCCTGCCAAGAATATCAAGTATTTCTACAGCGCCGCCGGGTGTGACAGTCATTCCTGATGCTGCTATTCTTACCGGCCACATTGCTGTGCCGTTCTTTACTCCGAGTGTTTCTGCAAGTCCGATAAGACAATCATGAATAGAATCATGATCCCATGAAGAAAGTGCCTCAAGAGCATCTATGCCTGCCTTGAGAAGAGAAGGAACATTTTCAAGGGTCGTTTTACTCTTTTTATTGACGAAAAGCTCCTTGTCATAGTCTGGCTGCTCAGCAAAGAAGGCTATTTTCTCGGGAATGTCTGTAAGCTTTGTTGTTCTCTGCTGGAGTATAGACGCAAGCTTGATACTGTCAAGCTGCTTATCTCCGAGAGCCTTTTTGAAATAAGGCTCACATACCTCTGCAAATTTCTCTACAGTCATGGTCTTTATATATTCTCCGTTGAACCATTCAAGCTTATCGTAGTCAAATACGGAAGGCGATTTGCTTATGCCGTCAATAGAGAAGCATTCTGTAAGTTCAGAGAGTGTGAACATTTCTCTGTTATCCTTTGGCGCCCAGCCAAGCAGTGCAATATAATTAATAATAGCTTCGGGAAGGAAACCGTTATTTACAAGATCATCAAAGCTTGTAGCGCCATGACGTTTGGCAAGCTTTGAGATAGTACCGTCATCGTTTTTGCCCATGATAAGCGGGAGATGTACATAAACGGGAATATCCCAGCCGAAGGCCTCATACAGCAAGTTATACTTAGGAGTAGAGGAAAGATACTCGCTGCCTCTTACAACATGGGTGATATTCATAGTGTGGTCGTCTATAACATTTGCGAAATTATATGTAGGGAAGCCGTCCGCCTTAATGAGTATCTGATCCTGCAGCTCGCTGTTTTCTACTGTTATAGTTCCGTATACGGCGTCCTCAAAGGTGGTTGAGCCTTCAAGCGGCATTTTCTGTCTGATAACATAGGGAACACCGTTTCTGAGGTTCTCTTCAACTGTCTCAGCAGGCAGGTCACGGCAGTGACGGTCGTAGCCTGCTCCCGGCTCATCAGAATTTTCACGGAGCATATCAAGTCTTTCCTTTGTGCAGAAGCAGTAATAAGCCTTGTCTTTTTTAATAAGCTCCTGTGCGTAGGGAAGATACATATCCTTACGCTCACTCTGTACATACGGACCGTAATTTCCGCCGATATCGGGACCTTCATCATGAATAAGTCCTGCTCTGCGAAGTGTATTATAAATTATATCTACTGCACCTTCGACCTTTCGTTCCTGGTCGGTGTCCTCAATTCTAAGCACAAATGTGCCGCCGAGAGACTTTGCAATAAGGTACTCGTAAAGTGCCGTGCGAAGATTGCCGACGTGCATGAAGCCTGTCGGACTTGGTGCAAATCTGGTTCTTACTGTTTTTGACATATTATATCATCCTTTTCCTATGCTAATAAAAACTACTTCTCTTATTATACCAAATTCTGTGTGATATTCAACAGGAAAATTAAAAAAGCCATGGAAATCCTGTGGGGTAAACACCGCCGTAAGGTTTATGAAATTCAATAATGTATTTCGTATATTCAGACTAAACAGTCCATAAGCGCACCGCACGATTTACAGTGCGAAAAATGATTTGCAATAGTTTATTGACTATGCCAAAAACACTATTGTAAACCTACAAGTCACTCCGCTCCGCCGTAATGTATATGGTTGACAAGCGATTTAGAGAATTATATAATATTATTAATAATTCTCAACAATTTTCGGAGGTCGTCATGAATAAGATACAGGAACTTATCGGGCAGTATGCAAATACAAGAGACAATAATATTATGCTGTCTATTATCGGAGAAATGCAAAAGGGGGAAAGGCTTTGGGGAGCCTACTCCCCTGTTACCAAAAATCATTATCTTGAATATCACGACGGAATACCTACTGCGTTTCTGTTTTCAGAGCTTTCATTCTGCGATGCTTTCAAAGAATATCTTGAAACCAAAAAGATAAAGATAGCTCCGCTTGAATGTGCAGCTTCTGAAAGAGTTGCAATGTTCAGTGACCTTTACAGAAACGGTATCGAACAGATTATTCTTGATAACGGCCAGACCTTTGTTGTAATAAAGCTTGTTGATATAATAAGCAGGCCGGATTTTTCCTCTATTCCTGAAGATGACCGTCCGTTGCTGAATCCTGAGCTGATGAAAGCCGCTAATTCGTATTATCAGACGATAGGAACAGATGAGATGAATCAGAAAACTCAGCTCAGCTTTATGAGGGAGCTTTATGAGGCTAAGTACCTTCTTCCTATCGTTTTTGATAAGGAGGCTCCCAAGGGCATGGAGTTAAGACAGCTTAATGCAGGCGGTGCGTCATTTGATATAGCCGTACTCAAAAAGGCAGACGGCGGGTGCTATATCCCTGTATTTACCGATTGGGTAGAGCTTGGCAAGGCTGACAGGGACAGAATATGTACGGGTAATGTCGTTACATTCAACGATATTGAGGTATTCTGCAACTATGGAGAATTGATCTCTATAAACCCTCTTGGATTTAATATGGTTTTGGATAAAACTACGGTTGCCGAAATAAAAAAGATGTTCAGTGGGGCGGCAAATAAGAATACGGAAAAAATAGGTTTTTTCAATCCCGAAAATGTACCTGAGGCTATGATGAAAAAGCTCATGGAGCTGCTGGGCAGAACTGACGGTATCCATAATGCATATCTCAGGGGTATGAGAAGGGGCGATGAACTGAGGTATCTTGTAATAATAGATTTCAGCGGTACAAATCCGGCTGTATTTCAGAGCATTGCACAGCAGGTAGGTCCGCTTTCAGGAGGAAGAGCTGTTGATCTTGTAAGCTATAACAGTGATTTCGGCAGGGCTGCAGCAGACGGTGTTGTTCCTTTCCTTCAGCGAATGAAAATGTCATGATATAACAAACCTGTCAGCTGAGCTTCAACAAATGTATTTTTCCGGACATTTTTATACTATTTTATTTAAAAAAGCAGACAAGGCCTGATGGAAAGCCCTGTCTGCTTGATTTTATTGTTTGGAATGCCTGAAAAACATAAGAGCAAATACGAGAATAAGGGGAAAAAGGCAAAAAATGACAGATATTCCGCCGAACTGCTTTGTAATAAACACGCTTATTATAGCGCCGAGAACGAAAAAGAGATTGATAGCATAGTATTTTAAGCCGTCTTTAAGGTACTGCTTGTTCTTCTCTGTCTGATATTTTACTAAAAGGTCTGTTCCGCTTCTCAGATTTCCCGTACACATTGTTGTAGCACAGGTTATGCCGTGTATCTTACGGAATGCCTGTACCTGCAGGGAACACACAAATGATATTATTACATTTGCAAACATATTAGAGGAATACATTCCTACGGGTGAAGTCGGCATAAAGGCTACAACGATAACAGTTATTATTTCAAGAGCGATTACGAGCTGCTGCCAATGGAGCGGCAGCTTTTTGCTGCGCTTATGTATGAATTCCGCCGTAAAAACTCCGAGAACAAATGCCAATATCGGAATAAAGTACGATAATGCTTTAAGAAAATTTCCTTCAGCAAGGCTTAGACCCAACAGAACTATATTGCCTGTCTGTGCATTTGCGAAAACTCCGCCTCTTGTAATATATGTATAAGCGTCAAAATATCCGCCTACTATTGTCAGCAGTGCGCCGACATGAAGTGTTTCGGACATAGGACGCTGCAGCTTGTATTTTTTCATTACTGTATCCCCCCGTTTCAGCTTATTTTAGCATAAATTCTCAGCATTCTCAAGTACATCATCAATAATTGCTGTATTGAGGAAAAAGCAATTGCAGTATGCGGTATTATGCTCATAAAAGCTTTCTTACAGATAAGCCGAACGGGGAAGTAATGCATACATAATTATGATTCTGTTTGTTTTGCTAAAAATGCCGACGCTGCCTGAATAAGCTTGTTTTCTATCTCTGTAGGCGGAGTGTTTCTGTCTCCGTAAAGAAGTATTACGGAGCCTGTTACATCGCCCGATGAAATTATAGGATACATTACAGCAGCGCTGCGTTCAAGTCCCTCAACGGGAAAAAGCACACCTTCTCCGCTGCTTGTAGCAAAAAACGAACGTCTTTTTTCCATATATTCCTCAAGCAGCGGAGATACTCTTCTCTCAAGTACCTCTTTTTTAGGAATGCCGGAGGCTGCTATAATATGGTCGCTGTCGCTTATCAGAACAGGCTGCTTTGCTATCCTGCTGAGTACCTCTGCATACTGTTCTGCAAAGTTGGAAAGCTCACCGATAGGTGAGTATTTCTTGAATATCACTTCACCGTTTGCATCGGTGAATATTTCAAGAGGGTCGCCCTCTCTTATCCTTAGAGTGCGCCTTATTTCCTTGGGAATGACTACTCGTCCGAGATCGTCAATTCTTCTGACAATACCTGTTGCTTTCATGGTGTAATTCTCCTTTGATACAAGATTTCGGTATTAGTATTTGTATTTTTAAGGGGAATATACAGTCAAAGCCATAATAGTCTATTTGACAGAGCAATGGTCGATCGCAAAATCTAAAAGAATGTTGATGATTTCGTTTCCTGAACGATTAGTTTCTTGTGAAAGCTAATCTGACCTTAATACAGTCTCTTCTTTGATTCTTATTGAAAATGTTTTAAATCCATCTTCACCTTTCAGCTTCTTTTTTATAATCAATTCTTCACCCAAACTAATCACATCATAATTTTTATGACTTAACCAAGGTGATAAATATATGTTATAGTATATAACATAAAAGAGGAGGTTTATTATGATTTAACAATAAAATATCAGATATAACGTAAAGTAAGAAAACCAAAAATTAAACAAGGAGCTTTGCTCCTTGTTTAATATTTTTTCCGATGAATATGAAAAAATGAGCGATGAAGAAAAAATGGAACATAGTCAGGATTATATGGAACAGTATAAGCTTTTTCAAAAATCGTCAGAAGATCTTGTGGCAAGGCGCCAAAGTGTAAATTCGTTTTATATTTCGGTCAACAGCGCAATTGTTGCACTGACCGGAATAGTGATCGGAATAATTGATATGCCGGCGAAGCTGATAGTGATATTCTTTATGTGTCTATCCGGTGCGGTGTTGGATATATCATGGCTTCATGCTCTTGACGCATATGGAACGCTGAATGCAGCAAAAATGAAGGTTATCAGTCTGATAGAACAAAATCTCCCTGTATCGCTTTATGATGTTGAATGGAAGGTAATGGGTGATAAACTAAATAATAAAAAATATGTTTCTTTCACGACAAATGAAAAAAGGATACTAAAGATATTTCTTTTGATATATTTATTTATTTTATTAACGCTCTGCATATATATGTTGATATACGTTTGTCAGGGCGGATTTACATAATAGTGCAAAGCATTATTCAGCATTATAAACTTGGATTCAAAGAGAACATATACCCTCAGGATTTATGACAAAGCTCAATATTTTGATTATCAGCCGTGTCCATGCGATCTTTGCATGAACACGGCTGAATTATTTTTAAATGACAAAGCCGTGCAATTTTATACCTGCACGGCTTTCACATTATAATAATATCAATTCTTGTTATGTTACGATTATTATCGGTTTGCTTGCTGCTTCAATTAAGGAGTATAATCTGACCATTCGCCGGCAGGATAGGTGTATTTTGTCTTTTCAACACCTCTGCCGTGCTTTGCTGCTTTTGTCATATCTATCTTATATACCTGACCTGCATTGATGTTTTCGTCAAATACAAGGTCGGATGTCTGATATGCTTCTGCTCCGTTTGCAATTTCCTCATTGGAAATTCCTGTGTTGAAAATAATTCTATTAGCTCCTACAGGGATTACGATCCTGTATATATCCGTATCTCCGATCTTCTCCATCTGAATATTTTCACTCTTGCCGGTCATGCTGTTGTAAAAAGATGCGGTCATTTCTGAGTTTTTGTCAGCGTTCCGTATGTACAGAGTATGTATTCCTGTATCTTCAGACTTGCTTGTTTTGTCATTACTATTCTGCTCACTTTTCAGACTTTGCTCTGACTGATTGTTTACGCCGGTCTGCTCATTTTGCCTATTGTTTGCGCTGCAGGCCGTCAGCATGGAGATAGAGACAGCGGCTGATAAAATACCCGAGATAACTGTTTTCATTTTCATAACCTTTCCTCATGTGATGATATTTGCTTATATTTTAGAGGAAAAACAGAAATAGCGCAAACAATTATGCGTAGACAAAATCAAACGCCATTTTAAAAAGCAGACATTATTTATAACAAGCGTCGATGTCCCCCGCCGCCTATAGAGGGTGCGGGTGTCCGGTGGACACCTCTGCCGAAGGCAGAAGCACCGACCGAG
>CACXGH010000162.1 GCA_902767175.1 uncultured Ruminococcus sp. | reverse complement strand
TGTCCGGTGGACACCTCTGCCGAAGGCAGAAGCACCGACCGAGCCGGCAGGCGAGACTCGGGGGACATCGACGCTTGTTATAATTGCTCATATAATCAGCATACTCAGGAAAAATAATCAGGCATATTCTTCTTTTACCGGAAGGATATGCCTGATTTTATTTCTCATTTGAGAAAAAGTATTTAATTTCAGCCTTGGTTACTGCCGCTATTCTGATCGTTTTGCGGTGTTGTTCCCTGTGTATACTGCTGAGGATACTGTACCGGCTGCTGTGTATACTGCTGTGGATACTGCATCGGCTGCTGTGTATACTGCTGAGGATACTGCATCGGCTGCTGTGTATACTGCTGTGGATGCTGTACCGGCTGCTGCGGATACTGCTGAGGATACTGCATCGGCTGCTGCGGATACTGCTGAGGATACTGCATCGGCTGCTGTGCATACTGCTGAGCCGCCTGTGAATTATCCTGCACGGGCTGAGCAGGCTTTTGAAGGTCTACAGGCTGCTGCGGCATCTGATATGCATTCTCAGCAGCATTTTCCTGCGGCATTACAGGCATTGCAGGCATTGCCGAAGCTTTCGGCTCACGGGGCTTTTTCTGTTTGGGTGGCTTGGGTGTTTTCGGCTTTTTCCTGCGCTTTTTCAGCCACTTGCCTATAAAGATCGTAAGTACAAATATTACGGCACATATACCTGCAAGTACAAAAAGAGTTATCATTCTTGACAGCCATGTATCTCTTAGCGACAGAACGGTGTCAAGACCGTCATAGTCGTTGCTCTCAAGTCTTTCTATCAGCTTATTGCCTGATATTGTCGATGAGACTTTAATACACTGATATAGACAGAATGCACCTGCTGCAATAAACAGCGTAAAGCAGATAATAAGGAAAATTCTGAACGAAAGAAGAACTTTTCCTGTAGTGTCGTTCTTCTTCTTCTTTGACATTGAAATACCAATAAATATTCCTGCTATCGAAAGTATTACGACCGCTGCACCGAATACAAGCTGCACCCACCACGGAATATCAGCGTTATTCATTGCTGCTGTAGCTGTTCCGCCGTTCGATGTCCTTACAACTGTAACTGTCCTTGTTGTGCGTATTCCCATAGGACTTTCGATGTTAAAGGTAAGAACGTTCTCGCCCTGCTCAAGTTTTGCTTCTGCGGCAAAATCTCCGCTCTCCTCTACCTTTATCTCGTTTTCGCCAAGCATCAGCTTTGCTCCGGGATCCGTTCTTCCGCAGATAGTGATCTGCGGCTCGGCTGTAACAAGTCTGTCCTTTATTCCAAAGAATTCAACATACGCAGGTAAGCTTTGTACGTTTATTGTCTTTGATATAGTGTATTCTTCATTGGCAGAAGGTCTGTATGTTACAGATATATTATTTGCGCTCATCTGCTCAAGAGGAAGCGACATTGTTCCCTGTCCTGTGAGGTTATAGCTCGTATTTTTGCCGTTGAGCGTAATATCGGCAGGAACATTGGCATCACCTGCATCGTATGAGATCTGTACCATGAGGTCGCCTGTAAGCTCGGGAGTATCAATACTTACTTTAACCTTTGGCGCATAAGTCAGCTTAAGTGTATACATCTCGGTAAACTGACCGTTATACATCGGCATAAGACGCAGCGTAACATCACTGTCTGCAAGAAAGCTCGTATTCTGAGTTTTCTTGTCAATGCTGTCGTAGCACAGAAGCTCTCCGTCTTTATTTACTGCAGAAACAAGCATACTGTCGTATCTTGTCTCTACCTTACTCCAATCAACGTACATTATCTGCTCGGCAATATCAACATTCGTGACGATTTTTGAAGCATCACCCTGTGTTGTATGGCCTGTAACCTTGAAGGTCTGTGCCGTTTCTGCAAAAGCGTCGGATTCTATGCCGTTTCCACGGTCAACATACGCTTCCATTGTAAGCTTCCACTCGCCGTCAGGGAGCTGCTTTATGCTTATATCCCTTGAGTTTTCTTTATTGGCGGCGGAGCTGCCGTCTGCAAGCTTGATTTTCTGCGGTGAACCCGTAATACTGCTGTCTGCAACAGCATAAATCTCCCATGAATAATATACATCGTCATCAGACTTTACCGTAGCCTTTACGGTTATTTTATCATTCTTGGGTGCTGTATTGGTAAATGACGAAACGCTGATATTACCGTACCAGCGGAGAACATTGAAGTCAATATCCTTATTGGCATCAATTGTCCATTTGCCCGAAGGTGCATCCTTTATATAAAGATATGTAACACCGCTTTTTTTATCAACCTTTGTATAGTCTGCGTCCTTGCTGTAGGTTTTTTCGGGGCTCTTGACGGAGAGCGCAGGAGCATCTCCGTCATAGAGAATTATTATTTCGATATCTTCGGTGCTGTCTAAAGTGAATTCCTGTTTTTTAACAGCACTTACCGTAAGCACAAATGACATCATGGCAATTGTAAGCACGAGCATAACAGCCGAAAGACGGCACAGTGCTTGTTTTGAATATCTGCTTATGATATTTTTCATTATGCTATCACCGCCTTCGGATCCCATTCAACAACTATAGGATCATTTCCGTTCAGACCTGCTATAAACGCAAATACATAGTTGCCGCTGTGTTTCTGATACACACCGATAAATGCTTTGCCGTTTGCTTCATCGCCTGCTGAGAATATCCACCATTTAAGCTCGTATTTCACCTTTCCGGAAGCAGAAAGACCGATAACTCTGTCAGTAATGGCAGCTTCTCCGCCGGAGCTTATATCTATAGTACAGTTATTGCTCTCATATTTAAAGCCTCTCTGATATGAACCTACAAGTCCCATTACGGTTTCATCTTCATAACCGATGAGAGTATTTGTATACGGCAGTTCAAGACCGAGCTTTATTGAAGCCTGTCCTACCTCTGCAAGCTCAAGGAGCTTCATCTTTGTAGAAAGAGAGATATATTTGTGACCGAGGCTCAATGAAAGCGTTGTATCTTCAAAGCTCAGTATTGATACATCTCCGACATATTTTTCAATACTCGGCAGATATGCCGATACCTTCATCATTGATATTTTACAGCCGCCCTCAAGTGTCATTCCTGCAAGTCCCTGATCGCCGACATCGGTTATACCGAGTGAGAAATCCGAGAACGTAACGGGAACTCCGCTGATCGTAGTATTGATATCAAAGTCACAGTATATCTTTGCAGTATCGAACTTACCGCCCTTCCAGCCAAGCTCAAGACCAAGTCCCTTTGCCAGCATTGCAATATTTACAGCTACCTTTATTGAATAATCAGCACTCTTTGTATCTATCTTGAGCGCAAAATCATTAAGATTAGCATATATGTCCATATTGCCGAACTTTATAGGATCGTAATTATCCTCATCAGAGGACTGTGCGTTTATTTCGATCTTGCAGTCAACTGCCTTTTCAGTGATAACAAGTGCTTCCTCATGACCTATATCAAACTTGAACAGATCATCAAGACCGGCTGATTTAAGCAGCTTATCCTGCATCGGGAATGCAGAAGTAAACTCGTTAAAGTTTATCTCCATTCTGTCTGGATAGATCCTGACTCCGGGTGCATTAAGCTCAAACAGATTCTGAACTGTAAGTCCCATATTTGCATAAACAGCATCTGCAAGGAATTCATCGGAGCCCGGTGAAATACCGCTGTTTCTGTAAAGTGTCAGCCCGGATATTTCAGGTATGCTTATCATAGCTCCTGTATCCGACATCAGCTTTGCAAAGGCATTCAGACCCTCCGCATTTCTCTGATAGCTTACATAGGCATTCTTAGCATTCATTTCTATGCTTGAGCCTGAGTAGATATCGCCCCTCAGTGTAACACCGCCGGAGAAACCGAGCCAATTATTCATTCTGACAAAGCCTGTCAGTCTTACCTCGTTGTCAAACCTCAGTACATTGCTTGCCTCAAATACATAGTCACCGAATCTTATAATATTTGTCTTATTCGATGATACAACAAGACCTGATGTAAATACACATCTTCTTCCGTTGACATTGACAATGACATCATATTCACCGCAGGCTGTATCCGCAGGGATAGTGACCTTCCAGCTTGTATCGCTTTCATACTCACATTCCAGCTCATATGACATACCTGCTGAGATACTTACGCTCAGCTCAGTATCCTTTACAAGTCCCTGACCTATAAGATGTATCTCCTGATCTGACGAGGACTTATAGATAAGTCTTGTATCAAAGCCTGCAACGGTAAGGTCTTTCAGAGGTATCTCATAATCTTCACCGAGATCGTCTTTACCTATATCGACCTCATCAGGAGATCCGCTGTTTATTGAATATCTCTGTGTATCCGAAACCTTGGAGTCAGACTTATAAACAGCCATTGCATTTCTGTTTACAAGCATTGTATCAACTGCATTATAAGTAACCCTGTATCTGTTTCTGCTGATACCGTAAAGATACTGATAGAATGAAAGCAGTGCGTTAGCGTCTGAAACATAGGTATAGCTTCCGCCGCCTGCATTTGAATATGCACTCAGTACTCTGGAGTCTACATCACTGCCAAGTCCCATTGAATATATTACCATATCCTTTTCAGCACACTGTGCCTTTATCTCATTAAGTGAAGTATCACTTGGCATTGAGTCCTCACCGTCTGACATTACTATCAGAACATTCATGCCGTCCCCTGCCGACACCTTGCTTATAGCCTCTCTTACACCGCGAAGGATATCCGTTCCTCCATAGTCGCCCATGTTGGCGATAGCATTTCTGAGTGTTGCAGTGTCAGAACCGAGAGGAGCGCAGCATTTCGTGATGATGCTGCTGTCAAAGGTAACTATACCTACTCTTACATCGGAAGAAAGATTATTTACGAATACATTAAGTGCATTCTTAAGATTGGTTATCTTCCTATCCATTCCCATACTGCCCGAGTTATCGCAGACAAGGACAATATTGAATTTCTCGTCCTCGATTTTTTCAACTTTATAGTCCTTGATCATAATTCCGCAGTCATAGATATCTATATTTGACTTGAATTTCTCTGCATCGTCTGCAATGCTCTCATCAACTGCGACTACAAGCGAAACATCGTCAAATTTTGAAGGATCAACAGAAGCGATATTTATAGAAGCCGTGATCTGGTTTACCTGTGCGGTAACATAACTGCTGAATGCCTTCTTTTCCGCAGCCGAAGAAGAATCGTCACCGTCATAACTGTCCTCGGAATCATATTCATAATCAACAAGACCTACTTTAAGCTCGTTATTTGCAGACTTGCTTATTCCGATAAATCCTTCCGAAGCCTCATTGCTCTCATAATCTGAGCTTTGAGTCGGATAAAGCTCCTCCATAACGCTGTTGGCAAACTGCCTGTCATCATAGCTCAGGTCTGTACCAAAGCCTGAGTTCATCTCCTCAGCGCCCATGTTTTCTATCATCTGAGCGACATAGCCGTCTATGCTTTTCAGGCTTTCAGTGTTGTTCTTATCCTCAAGGATAGTATTTATTGCGGAAACAGAGCTTGCATAATTATCATCTTCACTGTTGCCTGCCGTTACAAGAGCCTTTCGGATATATGTATCATTTGCAGAAGCGCCCTTTTCGGTAAATTCCATTCTCGCAAGCTCAAGATAGAGCTTAGAAGCCTCTTTCTCATCACCGCTGTCCGCAAGTGCAAGGAGCTGCGCCTTTACCCAATTTCTATAGAGCTTAGGCGTACTGATATCAGACCGTTCAAGCATTGTCTTTGCATTATCGACAATATTCTGCTTATCACCGTAGTCATTGCTGCTCTCCTGAGATGTTATCCAATTATAGATCCTATTATTCTTTTCGGTAATCTTCTTATTAACGTCACTTTCCCCAAGTGCAGAGCTTTTTATCTTTTCAGTTCTGCAAAGCTCTGCAAGAATGAGCAATGAATGTGAGTCACTGTAGTTTGTGCTGCGGTCTACAATGTCGGAATAGCTGCCTGAAATTGCAAGGGCTTTGAGGTAGCTCAGCTCCATGGTAGAAGAGGCAAAAAGATAAGGATAATTGTCAAGACATTCCTTATATTTCTTTGCTGCTTCCGCTGCAGTATCCTTATAAACCCCCGACATATCCATTGCGTCTGTCTCCGAGTAGAGTCTTGCAGCCGTCATTACCTCGTCGGGAAGAGAAAAGCCGTGTATCTCCCTGAGAATAAGCTCGGTCATTTTTTCATATGTACCGCTGCCCTTCATAAGAAGCGCCGTTTCATTGCGCTCAGGCATAAACCTCTCCTTATCAATGGAGCTGTATTTTTCAAGATAGCTGTATATGCCGTCTGCCTGAGAGTAATTCTTTCTTACTGCCTCCATTCTGGCTCTTGCGAGCATATACCTGTCATTGACAGGGTATTCTGAGGCGTATTCATCAAGCAGCTTTTCAGCGCCGACAGTTTCACCTCTGGCAATAAGTGCGAACGCCATGTCGAGATATCCCTTTTCGGATATTGTCTCTACGGAGTACGACTCTGCCGAAGCGGAAACCGATGCAGGCAAGGACGAGAAAGTCACATTGACTACAAGCACAGCCACAACAGCAAGCGGTACTAACGCTATCGCAGAAGCCACCCACATTCTGCGGTTTTTCTTATTGAATACCGCAAGCAGGACAGATGCAGCGAGTGCAGCTCCGAACAATATCAGAACGATCGTCAAAGCATTCATACTATACTTCCTTTCTTTATTATATTTTTATTGCACATTTCCTTATCCGGAAGATAATACATCTTGCCGTCAGGGAATAAATATATATAATAAAATTATAACAAAGGCGGCAGTATTTTTCAACATATTTCATTCGGTTTTGTAAAAAAACAAACTAAAACAGACTAATACTGCTTTCTGATTAAATTCAGTGCCTGTATTGCGTCAGTAATTGTTCCGTCAGGTTGTGCAAAAAGACTGCAGGCAGTCTGTCGGTTGTCAAGGGATTTTTGTGCAAGATAGCGAAAAAAGGGCAAGCAAGACAGGTGCTGAGCCATAAGGCGTGATTTATTCGGCGGTTCATTGATCAGAAAAGCGACGCACTGACGCACCATTAAAAGTAGACCTTGTCTACTTTTAATGGGAGTATAGTATAACATAAACACCCCGTGTACAATAAAGTACACGGGGTGCTGATAATTCAATTCAAAGAAGCGAATTACTCGTAGATCTTAGCAACAACGCCTGAACCTACTGTTCTGCCGCCCTCACGGATAGCGAAACGAAGTCCCTCTTCCATAGCGATAGGAGTGATAAGCTCAACGTTCATATCAACGTTATCACCGGGCATACACATCTCTGTGCCCTCGGGAAGGCTGATAACACCTGTAACGTCTGTTGTTCTGAAATAGAACTGAGGACGATAGTTGTTAAAGAAAGGAGTATGACGTCCGCCCTCGTCCTTAGTCAGTACATATACATGACCCTGGAACTTTGTGTGAGGATGAACTGAGC
>CACXGH010000161.1 GCA_902767175.1 uncultured Ruminococcus sp. | reverse complement strand
GATTTCTTTTGGATAGAAATGAACACCAATATGCATTTCGTTACTGAAACTAAATCGACAGCGGAGGCACTCCGCCGCCTTGTTCTGTGAAATTTTCCGCTCAAATCTTTGTCGCCCCTTCTATCTGATATTAGTATGACAGTACTCAACCTTTAAAAACTGATAGATTAGAGCATATAAATTCCTTCTTCTGAAATTTGACTTGTGGTTTTGTATTCACGGATTCAGTCGGCGGTTTTAGGAAAGGGGTATGGGGAATAACCCTTTTTCCGCCGGAAAAGGGTTTTCCCCATGTGACTGTCCCGGCAAAATTGTTTTCCGTGGATATGCCAAGCTTTTGCTTGATTTTTTATGTAAACAGGGATAAAATATAACATATATGCGAAACAGACAAATTATTCCGGATAACGCTCGGACAGAGAGGTTTTGGATAAGATGAAAAATTTATTGTCGATTATTAATGAACAGAAAGCAGGCTTCTCTAAAGGACAAAGACTGATAGCAGGCTTTATAACGGAGCATTACGATAAGGCTGCATTCATGACTGCCGCAAAGCTCGGAAGTACTGTAGGAGTCAGCGAATCAACAGTGGTGCGATTTGCAACTGAGCTGGGCTATGACGGTTATCCGAAAATGCAGAAGGCAATGCAGGAGATGATCCGTGATAAGCTTACTTCTGTTCAGCGTATAGAGGTGACGCAAAGCCATATAAGCGGCGGAAACGTTCTGCAGAATGTTCTTAACAAGGATATTGAAAAAATCCGCAGGACAATAGAGGAAACCTCCAAGGAGGATTTTGAAAAGGCTGTAGATGCGATATCCCATGCGAAAACTATATATATTTTTGCTGTGCGGAGTGCGGCGGCTCTTGCTTCATTTCTCGGCTATTATTATTCACTGATATTCGAGAATGTCAAGGTAATTAATAATTACGGTGAAACGGAAATATATGAAAAACTGTTCCGTATCTCATCGGACGACGTTATCATAGGAATTAGCTTTCCGAGATATTCCAATGCGGCAATACAGGCGATGACATTTGCAAAGAGAAGAGGAACTAAGGTGATAGCTCTTACGGACAGTATGTCAAGCCCGCTTGTAGCCGTATCGGATTATGTCCTTATTGCTAAAAGCGATATGGCAACGGTCGTGGATTCCCTTGTAGCACCGCTCAGTATGATAAATGCACTTATAGTTGCGACTGTTCTTAAAATGGAGGACGAGGTAAAGCATACATTCGGTATGCTGGAGGGAATATGGCAGGAATATGATGTCTATCAGAATAACAGAAAGGATGAGCCGGATTGACAGTAAGGCAGGTGGCAGTTATCGGCGGAGGTGCTGCAGGCATGATGGCTGCAATATTTGCTGCACGCAGCGGAGATAAGGTTACGGTCTTTGAAAAGAATCCCAAGACAGGCAGAAAGCTCTATATAACGGGCAAGGGCAGATGCAACCTTACGAACAACTGCGACATAAAAACCGTGATAGCTAATACTCCCACTAACGGAAAATTTCTGTACAGCGTACTCAACAGGTTTTCACCTGCCGATACAATGGCTTTTTTTGAGGAAAACGGACTGCCTCTCAAGACAGAAAGAGGAAACAGGGTATTTCCTGTTTCTGACAAGGCTGCTGATGTTGTTGATACACTGCTTAGTATTGCTAAAAGATCAGGCTGCAGGATAGTTCATCAGACAGTCTCGGATATTATTATAGAAAACGGGACTGTAAAAGGTATTAAAGCAGGGGATAAGACATATACATTTGACAAGGTGATAATAGCCTGCGGAGGAAAATCATATCCTTTGACAGGCTCTACGGGTGACGGATATTTCTTTGCAGAAAAGGCAGGTCATACCATTGTTCCGCTGAGACCTTCTCTTGTGCCGCTTGAAACGCAAGAGAAACCTGCTTATGAAATGAATGGGCTTCTGCTTAAAAACATTTCTGTCACCGTTACGGATACAAAAAAGCAGGGTAAGAAAATATATACCGATAACGGCGAGATGCAGTTTATGAGCTATGGTGTTTCAGGAGCTGTAATTCTCAGTGCAAGCGCACATATCAGGGATATGGAAGAGGGCAGATACAGGCTGGATATAGACCTTAAGCCTGCTTTGACGGAAGAAAAGCTTGATGCACGTCTGCTCAGGGAGATCTCTTCCCGTCACAGCGAAAGCGTTATGCAGCTTATGCGTTCTCTTCTTCCTGCAGGAATGGTAGGAGGCTTTATTGCGGCTGCAGGTATCTCACCGCATAAAAGCTGCAGTGAGATCACAAAAGAAGAAAGAAAGAAAATAATTGCCCTTCTGAAATGCTTTTCTATGACTATAAAGGGTTTCAGACCGATAGAGGAAGCCATTGTAACTTCGGGAGGTGTATCCGTAAAGGAAATAGATCCTAAAACTATGCAGTCTAAGCTTATAGAAGGGTTGTATTTTGCAGGAGAAGTAATAGATGTTGATGCCTACACAGGAGGCTTCAATCTGCAGTGTGCCTTTTCTACAGGTGTTGCTGCAGGAGAAAATTAAGGGGTCAAATAAAAGTCGGAGGTGCAGAAAGTGGGCTTTCAGGATGATTGGATAATGCGTCAGATAGATATAGTTGCCCGTTTTGTATCAAAGCTCGTTTTCAATAAGGACGATGTGAGCTATAGTGCCGAGTCATCAGAGATGCTTTCCGAGACCGATAGCATTCATCTTGTAATAACACGGCTCATTAAAGAGGGAAGGATAGGGGAAGCCGAGGATATTCTTTTTGACAATATGTTTTTTTCGGATAAATATATTGAGCTGGCAACGGACTTTTATAAAAGACTGAATTCGATGTCCGACAAGGAGCTTGAAGCGGCGGATTTTTCCCGTGAAGAAGTCTATGAGGGATACATTGATATACTCACTAAGCTTGGTGTTCCGGTGGAACAGTTTGTACAATAAAAAATCTTATAAATTCAGTCAACAAAATCTGAATTCTGCATATAAATATATTAAAGAAAATAAATTTAAAAAAATTAAAAAAAGGTATTGACAAATTGATGAAGTAGTGGTATTATAATGAAGTCGCTGAGAGACACGGAGAAAAACTGAGGGTCTCGAAGAGATATGGGAGCATAGCTCAGCTGGGAGAGCATCTGCCTTACAAGCAGAGGGTCATAGGTTCGAGCCCTATTGTTCCCACCATATGGTCCGGTAGTTCAGCTGGTTAGAACGCTAGCCTGTCACGCTAGAGGTCGACGGTTCGATCCCGTTCCGGAT
>CACXGH010000160.1 GCA_902767175.1 uncultured Ruminococcus sp. | reverse complement strand
CCCATGATTCTTATTGCAAGACCAGGACCAGGAAACGGCTGACGCCATACAAGATAATCAGGAATGCCCAACTCTAATCCGGCTCTTCGTACCTCATCCTTAAAGAGATCTCGAAGAGGCTCGATAATACCCTCAAAACCGACATCCTCAGGAAGACCGCCAACGTTATGATGACTCTTGATAACGGCGGCCTCACCGACTCCGCTCTCAACAACATCCGGATAAATCGTACCCTGACAAAGATATTCTATCTTACCCAACTTTTTTGCTTCGTCCTCGAATACTCTGATGAATTCTTCACCGATTATTTTGCGCTTTTGTTCAGGTTCGGAAACGCCTTCAAGCTTCGTCAGAAATCTTTCCTGAGCATTTACTCTGATAAGATTCATATCAAACTGCTTTCTGAAAACGCTCTCCACCTGGTCGCCCTCGTCCTTGCGAAGAAGTCCGTGGTCTACAAAAATACAGGTAAGCTGCTTTCCCACTGCCTTATGAACAAGAAGTGCAGCAACGGAAGAATCTACACCTCCGGAAAGTGCACAAAGCACTTTCTTGTCACCTATCTTAGCTTTAAGCTCCTTTATTGTATCCTTTACAAATGAACTCATTTTCCACTCAGCAGTACAGCCGCAGGCATTATATAGGAAGTTTTTAAGATAAAGCATACCTTCCTGAGTATGCTGAACCTCCGGATGAAACTGCAGTGCGAAAAAATTCCTCTTGATATCCTCCATTGCTGCTACAGGGCAGGCATCGGAGATTGCCGTTGTCTTGAAGCCGTGTGGCAGCTCTGAGATATAGTCAGTATGACTCATCCAGCAGACTGTTTTAGCACTTGCAGAATGGAAAATCAATGATGAGGTATTGCATTCTATCTCTGTTTTGCCGTACTCCTTTGTTTCACTGCTCTTAACCTTGCCGCCAAGTGTCTGTGCCATAAGCTGAGCACCATAGCAAATACCGAGAACAGGTATTCCGAGTCTGAAAATACCCGGATCACAGACAGGTGCATTCTCCTCGTATGTGCTGTTAGGACCGCCTGAAAAGATAATGCCCATATATCCGGCTTTTTTTATCTCTTCAGCAGTAGTTTTATAAGACTTCAATTCACAGTAAACATTACACTCACGAACGCGTCTTGCAATAAGCTGACTGTACTGTCCTCCAAAGTCCAATATTAGCACAGCTTCTTTTTTTATCTCCATACAATTCACCTTTCCTTTTTTCTGCTTTCCGGAGTATCATTCAACCGTAACAGACTTTGCAAGGTTTCTTGGCTTGTCTATATCACAGCCCTTGAGTGATGCGACATAATATGCAAAGAGCTGAAGCGGTATTACTGCAAGAGACGGAAGCATCATATCACAGATTTTCGGTATGAATATCGTGCTCTGAGCAACATTTTTTATCTCCTGATGATCCTCACACGCAAGACAGAGCACATATGCTCCTCTTGTACGCACTTCTTCTATATTACTTATAGTCTTGGCAATCAGCGCCTCATGTGTAGCAAGAGCAATAACGAGTGTACCTTCTTCTATAAGCGAAATAGTACCGTGCTTAAGCTCACCTGCTGCGTATGCCTCAGAATGAATATATGAGATTTCCTTTAGCTTTAATGAGCCTTCGAGAGAAAGCGCATAGTCGATATTTCTTCCTATGAAGAAAACGTCACGGGAATTGAACAGTTTTGATGCGAGGTACTGAATTTTATCCTCATTTTCAAGTATCTGAGATATTTTATCCGGAATAGATTCAAGCTCCGCAATATAATTTTTATATGCTTCATTGCTTATAGTACCGAGCATATCTCCGAAATATAGAGCCATAAGGTAGATAACAGCAAGCTGAGTGCTGTATGCCTTAGTGGTAGCAACGGCTATTTCAGGACCTGCGAGTGTATAGATAACATCGTCAGAGGCCTCTGCAATAGCACTTCCGAGAACATTTACAACAGCAATTACATGAGAGCCTCTTCTTTGTGCCTCCTTCATTGCCTCCTTGGTATCGGCTGTTTCGCCCGACTGACTTATTACAATTGTCAGCGTCTTATCATCGACGATCGGATCACGATATCTGAATTCAGACGCAAGGTCGGCTTCAACAGGCTTTCTCAGAATCTTTTCAAAAACATACTTTGCAACAACGCCTACATGATATGCTGAGCCGCAGGCAAGAATGTTTATTTTATTGAAGCTCCTGACCTGCTCTGCTGTAAGACTGATCTCATCAAGAACGACTCTGCCGTTCTTGATATGAGGAATGATAGTCTGCTTTATAGCCTTGGGCTGTTCCATTATTTCCTTGAACATAAAATGCTCATATCCGCCCTTTTCGGCTGCATCTATATCCCATTCTACCGTTTCGGGAGTTTTTTGTATCTCCTCCTTATCGGTATTTATGATTTTTATGCTGTCACGTCTGAGAACAGCAATCTCGTTATTCTGCAGACGATAGATATTTCTTGTTTTGGAAAGGATAGCAGGGATATCGGAAGCGATATAGTTTTCCTTATCACCTATTCCTATGATGAGGGGACTTTCCTTTCTTACGGCAATTATCTCATCGGGAGCGTCCTTGCTGATAACACCGAGAGCATAAGAGCCGTCAAGCTTTGAGAGTACCTTGATCACGGTGTCGATAAGGTCTCCCTGATAATAATATTCTATAAGCTGAGCTATGACCTCAGTGTCGGTTTTGGAACGGAATTTTACGCCCTTTGACATAAGATAGTCCTTGAGCTGGAGATAGTTCTCTATTATTCCGTTATGAACAACAGCAAAACGGCAGGAATCACTGAGATGAGGATGAGCGTTTACGTCAGAAGGCTCACCGTGAGTAGCCCATCTTGTATGTCCTATACCGACAGTACCCTGAATATTAGTACCGTTTTGGGTCAGCTTTTTCAGCTCTGCAAGCTTACCCTTGGTTTTTTTTACGATAAGCTCACTGCCGTTGTTAAGGCAGATACCTGCAGAATCATATCCGCGGTACTCAAGCTTTTCAAGTCCGCTGAGCAAAAACGGAGCAGCCTGCTCATAGCCGATATATCCTACGATACCACACATAATAACTCCTCCAGACTTATCTGTAGATTATGTCCTCTCTCTTGGGACCGTTTGATATCATCGTAAAGGGAACGCCTACTGCCTTTTCTGCAAACTCTATATATTTGCGGCAGTTTTCGGGCAGCTCCTCATATTTTCTGATTCCTCTGATATCACACTTCCAGCCCGGGAGTACTTCAAGTATCGGCTTAGCTCTCTTGAGCTTTGTTGTTGACGGGAAGTAGTCTATTCTCTTACCGTCAAGCTCATAAGCAACACATACGGGAATATTGTCAAGATAACCGAGTGCATCAAGAACTGTAAATGCGACCTGAGTTGCGCCCTGTACCTTACAGCCATAGCGTGTCGCAACAAGGTCAAGCCAGCCCATTCTTCTCGGACGGCCTGTTGTAGCACCGTACTCTCCGCCGTCTCCGCCTCTTCTTCTAAGCTCCTCAGCCTCATCACCGAATATTTCGCTGACAAATTCGCCTGCGCCTACCGAGCTTGAGTAAGCCTTTACAACAGTTATGATATCCTTTATCTCATAAGGAGGAATTCCGCCTGCACCTACAGCACCATAGCCTGCGATAGTATTTGAAGACGTTACCATGGGATAGATACCGAAATCTGTATCCTTAAGTGAACCGAGCTGACCTTCGAGAAGAATATTCTTTCCGGATTTTACTGCATCGTTCACGATATCGAAGGTATTTGCCGCATAAGGAGCGAGAGCCTCTTTATACTCCATGAGCTTTGCAAACATCTCATCAGAACTGATAGGCTCTTTATGATATACGTTTTCAACAATAGCATTCTTTACCTCAAGAATACGGTCAAGTTTTTCTCTGAGACCTTCCTCATCGTCATAAAGCTCATTTACCTGAAAGCCTATCTTGCTGAATTTATCGGAATAGAACGGAGCAATACCCGATTTTGTTGAGCCGAAGCTCTTTTTGCCAAGCCTTTCCTCCTCATAACAATCAAAAAGCTTATGATAGGGCATAACTATCTGTGCTCTGTCGGATACGAGTATATTCGGCTTGGGTACACCTCCTTCGATGAGCTTCCGGATCTCTGTGACGAGGTTTTCTACACTGAGGGCAACGCCGTTGCCGATAATATTTGTAATTTTAGTATTGAATACACCGGAAGGGAGCTGATGCAGTGCGAACTTGCCGTAGTTGTTAATTATAGTATGACCTGCATTGCTGCCGCCCTGAAATCTGATAACCATATCGGAGTTCTGTGCAAGCACATCAGTTATCTTGCCCTTGCCCTCATCTCCCCAATTGGCTCCTACTATTGCCTTTACCATGTTTTTCCTACCTTTCATCAACAAGTCAGTATCCGCTCAGAATCATGCTACGGGAGCAACAAGAACACGACCTGTACCTCTGTATACATTAACAAGACCTTCGCCTGAAGCGGCTGAGCCTATAAGGGATTTTGTCGATCTTTCAACCGTGAACTGCAGTGTATTTGACCATGCAATAGCCATATTGCCGTCTATTTTAAGAACATCATTATTAAGGTCAAATACCAGCAGTTCCTCTGCAGGTGCAGGGCTTTCAAGAACTGCTATGCCCTGACCAAAGAGTGTATTATTGAAGAGTCCTTCACCGCCTGCAATGGCTGAGGAGAAGTTTGATCTTGCAGTTACTTTCATCTGAATTGTATCATCACAGGCAAGGAAAAGTCCGTCCTCAATAGTCATAGCACCGTTCCACTTTGAAAGATCTTCAAGAAGAATATAATTATATGTAGGCTCAAGAATAACCTGACCTGTACCAAAGTATCTTGGCTTAATGGTGCTTTCTTTTGTCACCTTGCTGCCGACGAATTTCTTGAAGAAATCGCCAGCACCCTTGACATTTGTATCCATTTCAACGGGGCCTGAGATGATCTGCATAGCACCTGCCTGCAGGATTATTCCCTGATTATTAAGACTTGCAACGACCTGTCTTTTTCTTACGCCCATTTTGGACATAAAGAACTTTGCCTGAGCGGTAGAAGGACTTACGGAAACGTCCTTGAGGTATTCAACTACAGAATAGCAGCCAAGCTTGCTTACTACTCCGTGTGCTGCGGTCTGATTAAGTACATTATTAACTATCATTACGAACTCTCCTCTCAAAATAATATGTTTATATCAGTATTATTTATACATTTATTTCTGCCATTTCAGTTTCAACTGCCTCATAAGGCGCAAGTGCTGCCGCTACTGTATCATTAAGGAAATCGGTTGTCTGCTCGGGTGCTCTGCCCACATATTTTTCGGGGCGGCACAGTTCACGAAGCTCTTCTATTGTCTTGCCGAATGCAGGATCCTCTGCAAGTCTTTCGAGAAGATCATTTCTGCCTCCGCTGCTCTTGATGATCTGTGACTGCTTTCTTATCTTCTCATGCAGCTCCTGACGGTTTCCGCCTGCCTTTACAGCGTCCATCATAAGATCCTCAGTCATCATGAAGGGCAGCTCGTTTGTAAGATGAGCCGTTATTACATTCTCATATACAACAAGACCATCGCTTACATTAAGATACAGATTAAGTATAGCATCAACTGCAAGGAATGCCTCAGGAATGCTGAGACGCTTATTTGCGGAGTCATCGAGTGTTCTCTCAAACCACTGTGTAGCAGCGGTGATATATGGGTTGAGAACGTCTATCATTACATATCTTGAAAGAGATGTCATTCTTTCGGAGCGCATGGGATTTCTCTTGTACGCCATAGCGCTTGAGCCTATCTGATTAGCCTCGAACGGCTCCTCTATCTCCTTGAGGTGCTGGAGAAGTCTGATATCATTAGAGAATTTTGAAGCACTCTGAGCAATACCTGCAAGAACATTTACAACACGGCTGTCGAGCTTTCTTGAGTAGGTCTGACCTGATACTGCAAAGCAGTCGGAATATCCCATTTTTTCAGCTATGAGCTTATCTATCTTCTTGCACTTCTCATGGTCTCCGTCAAACAGCTTGAGGAAGCTTGCCTGTGTACCTGTAGTACCCTTGCAGCCGAGAAGCTTCATTGAAGAGATAACATATCTTACATCTTCAAGGTCCATAAGCAGATCCTGTATCCAGAGTGTAGCCCTCTTGCCTACTGTTGTGGGCTGAGCAGGCTGGAAATGAGTAAATGCAAGTGTCGGCAGGCTCTTGTATTTATCTGCGAAAGCAGAAAGCTGACGGATAACACCGACAAGCTTTTTTTCAACGAGCTTCAATGCCTCTGTCATTATAATAACATCGGTATTGTCGCCTACATAGCATGAGGTAGCACCAAGATGGATTATGCCTGCAGCTTCAGGACACTGCAGACCGTAAGCATAGACATGGGACATAACATCATGACGTACAACCTTTTCCCGTGCCTCTGCTTCTTCATAGTTGATATCTTCTGCATGAGCTTTAAGTTCATCTATCTGCTCCTGTGTGATGTTTAGTCCAAGCTCATGCTCTGCTTCAGCAAGAGCGATCCAGAGCTTTCTCCATGTTTTGAACTTCATATCAGGTGAGAACAGGTATTTCATTTCCTTGTCCGCATATCTTGATGACAGCGGTGATTCGTATGTATCTCTTCCCATACCGAAACCTCTTTCGTTAGTATTTGTTAAGGCAGCGCTGATCAAAATCAGTGCCTGTATTGTGTCAGCAATTATTCGTCAACTTGTGCAAAAAGACCGCAGGCAGTCTGTCGGTTGTAAGGAAATAATTATACAAGACGGCGTAAAAGCAGCACAAAAGACAGGTGGTGAGCCGTAAGGCATGATTTATTCAGCGAATCCTTAAGACTCAATCCTCCTGCTTGCCTATGCAGGGAGTCTTTTCTTTTTTCTCGGGCAGCTTTTTATCGAAATCCACGCCGCCTCTTTCCTTGCCTGCGAGCATTTTTTCAGGTATATCAGTGGGATATTTACCCGAGAAGCATGCATCGCAGAAGCCTGTACTCTTATTGCCGAGCATTTCTCCGAGCTTATCAGGCGGAAGGAATCCGAGTGTATCCGCTCCCGTAAGAGTACATATCTCGTCAATACTGTGTTTTACGGCAATAAGTTCATCTCTTGAAGGAATATCCGTTCCGTAGAAGCACGGCCATATAAACGGCGGAGAGCTTATACGCAGGTGTACCTCCTTAGCTCCTGCATTGCGGAGCATTTTTACTATTCTGTCGCAGGTAGTACCACGGACGATAGAGTCATCAATAACAACAACTCTCTTTCCTCTGAGTACCGAACCGAGAGGATTGAGCTTTAGCTTAACGCTGTTTGCTCTTTCCTGCTGAGTCGGCTTTATAAAAGTTCTTCCGATATAGCCGTTCTTTACGATTCCTTTTTCGTAGGGTATTCCCGACTCCTCACTGTAGCCTATTGCGGCATCTATGCCCGATTCGGGAACACCGATAACGACATCTGCATCAACAGGGAATTCCCTTGCGAGTATTCTTCCTGCTTCCTTTCTTGACTCATAGACGCTGATACCGTCAATTTCAGAGTCTGTGCGCGCAAAATAGATATACTCAAATATGCAGAGAGATTTTCTATTCTTACCGTAAGCACCCGTTTTTATAGAGCGTATTCCTTTGTCACTCACAACGATTATCTCGCCCGGCTCGACATCTCTTACAAATTCTGCACCGCAGGCAGCAAGAGCACAGCTTTCAGAGGCAAATACCACAGAATTGCCGAGCTTACCCATACAGAGAGGTCTGAAACCGTGAGGGTCTCTCGCTGCGATGAGCTTTTTAGGGCTCATTACAAGCAGAGAATAAGCGCCTTCTATCTGCTCCATGGTTTTGGCTACCGCTTCCTCAACGGAGGAAGTCTTTATTCTCTCTCTTGCGATGAGATAAGCTATTGCTTCGGAGTCAATAGTCGTTTGAAAAATAGCTCCTCTGCGTTCAAGCTCATGTCTTATTTCATAGGCATTTGTAAGATTTCCGTTATGTGCTATCGCAAGAGTACCCTTTACATAACGCATAACAAGCGGCTGTGAGTTTTCACGCACACTGCCGCCTGCTGTTGAGTATCTTACATGAGATATTGCCATCTGACCCTTCAGCCCGTTCAATACTTCATTATTGAAAACCTCGCTGACGAGTCCCATGTTTTTATGTCCTTTTATAACACCTCTGTCATTTACCGATATGCCGCAGCTTTCCTGACCTCTGTGCTGTAAAGCAAGAAGTCCGTTATAGCAGGCATATGCAGGTGCTATACTGTCGTCACCATATATACCGAATACACCGCATTCTTCATGCAGCTCTTCTGAGAACCAATTTCCCGTATCAATACTCAAAAAAATTCACCATCCCGCAGCAATAAGCTGCTATCTCAGTTGAGCAGAGCCGGGGATATCATATTATCAACTCAGCTCTGCGCCTGTTTTCTTACTATTAATAATGGGAGATCACTTGCCCAGACCGATTCTTCTCATCATCTCGGCATAAGCTTCTTCAACATTGCCGAGGTCTCTTCTGAAACGATCCTTATCAAGCTTTTCATGTGTCTTG
>CACXGH010000159.1 GCA_902767175.1 uncultured Ruminococcus sp. | reverse complement strand
TGTCCGGTGGACACCTCTGCCGAAGGCAGAAGCACCGACCGAGCCGGCAGGCGAGACTCGGGGGACATCGACGCTTGTTATATATTAGAAATCACAATCACTTGTGAAACAGAAAAAATCGGCGATTAAGATAAAAAGCTGTTTAAATGCCGTATTATCCGTTAATAATCTTGACAATCATACTGAGCAGTACTATAATAGTATTGTATTATCACAGTGAATTTTTTGTCATATATTTATAATATTTTACAAGATGTTAAAGAAATATATCATATATAACAAAAAGCGTCAGATACTGTGATAATCATGAGATAAATATATTCTGACTAATTCAAGAAAGGAAGGGAAAAAATGACGAAAAGAAAGACATACCGCACAATTTCATTTATTCTTGCGATAACGGTAATTCTTGCTGCTTTTTCCGTCGGCGGATATCATTTTGTCAGAGCGAATGACCCGTCAAAGAGTATAGTTTCCTTTACAGCTGAACTTAGCGGCGGTGCAGTCTCTGACGGAGAACATTATGTCTGGTCACCGGAATCACCAAAAGCAAATCAGCGCATCTCATATACGGTCGGTTTTTCAATTGACGGGGAGGAAGCTCTTGAAGCCGGTGAATTAGTGCTGACTGTACCGAAGTCTGTTCTGCGTGACAAAAACGGTGAAGCAGCAGATGTGATCTCACTCTTTGACTCATCGGGGAATGCTCTGCCATCACAACAGAGTGTCAGTGATTACACGGGCGGTTTGTCGGAGCCTGAATGCGAGTATTATTATACCGACAACGGCGGCACCGTTTCAGTCAGAAACCTCACAGAACTGACAGTTCCTTACGAAAACCGGATCATCGTGAGCTATGACACGATCCTTCCGCAGTATTATTATCCCGAAGGAACATCTGCAGAGGAATTTGCTCCTGAAATACAGCTTATTAAAAATGATACTCCATATCAGAGCATTACAAAGAATGATCTGCCCGAACTGATGATATCATCGGAAAATCTTTCAGCCACAAGGATCTTTATTGACGCCGGTCTTCTTATGAGGGGACAGACCGATTCGGGAGCTGTTGCCGAATTCACAAATGTCACTTTTGACAAAACGATAATTCCCGAACCCATATCCGATGCAGAGAAAAGCTTTCTTATAAACAGCGGCGTCAGTGTTCATGACCACACATATGCATTAGATGCGGACGAGGAAACCATGTCTTATCTGTCGAAAAAAAGAACAGGAACGTCTCCTCTCATGGCAGCCTTTGTATCGGTGAGAGGAACATCTAAAACAAAGAGAAACTTTCCTGTAGGAAAAAGCGATCCTTCGGCTAAACAAACACAGCAGGCTTCTCCTGCCGCAGCCTTAGCCATTGATCCGCCGTCTCCTGAACTGCAGTATCCATGTTTATATCTCGGCACCTATACAACCGCCCTTAATTACCTGAACGGCTATTGGTCCGGATTGGGAGAGGTAAATACAACAGGCTATAATCAGTATGACGCCCAGAAGCTTGAAATGACGCTTGATAAAAACGGCAATAATAAATATAAGCTTGAGCTGCCTTCCACATCAATAAAAGCAAAAGGAAAGGTTTACGATTATTATAACGATGCCGATCTCGGCGGCGCTTCTGCAATGATCAAGGCCCCCGGAGTACAGAATACTACATGGGAAGCATTTTACTATAAATTCAATGATGCATTGAGTGACTACTATAAAGAGCACAATATGCAGTTTTACTCACGCTTCTCGGATACTATCCAAGACACGCATCCCGACCCGAACACTGTTTACAGTCAGTCCTTCGGAATCACCGACCCTCTTTATCTCGGACATGTGGCAAATTCATCAAACCCTGTCAGAAATGAAGATGTAAAATACGGACTGTTCGGTATAGACAACAGCTATAATAAAGACCCCGAGACAGGACTTATTATTTATTCAAAAAGGAGAACTCATGCTATAGTTACGGATAAATATACAAAAGCATGGAGATCTGTATCCCATCGTGCGGCTTATCCGGGTATTGTAGCAGATCATCTCGGAGAAAACGGTGAAATACTCATCAATACGACAGACCCGTCAGGCGAATGCGAAGAAGTGCCTTCACCGTTTTTTAACGAGGATTTTCTTGACGGAAATAATACCTTCAATACGGCGATCGGCAAGGCTTTTGACGCCGAATTCACCTTTGACCGTACCGAAAAGACTATCAACGGCAAAAGGACATATATATACGCACTTGCGCAGGACAGAAGATTTTTCTTTAATCCTGACGGTACGCTCAACACAGAGCTGCAAAAGCATTATTCCAAAACTTCCGGCATCAGTAAAGAGCTTATGCCTCTGAATTATTTAAACAATTCAAATGAGTATACAAACGCAGGCTATGCTCAAAGGATAGACGTACCCTTCATTCTGCCCGATGACGGAGAAAAATACACAATGACTATAAAGGGTGATGACTGTGTATGGATATATCTTGACGGTCAGCTTATTATCGACCTCGGCGGTCTCAATTATGTTTATGACTCAGACAACATTTTAGGCACACTGAATTTTACTAATAATAACGCTACCGTGAACTATGTGAGAACCGTGAACGGTATGCAGCAGAACTATACTACAACATTCAGCATAAATGACGGCAGGCGGCACGAGCTTACGATCGTTCAGATAGATAACTATACCGGAGAGGGCTGTGTTTTTGTCGAAACAGACCTTGCCCTTGAATCCGTAGTGCCTGAGGACGGAGCCCCTGAATCAAGCTATGAAATAGAAAATATTATTTCTTCCCCCGAAATGAGCGATAATCTGTCTTCGTTTGTAGACAGTCTCGATATAAAGAATACAGTCTTCGTAGACGCTCCTCATACGGCAGGGGAAATGAATATTGTCCCCAGCGAAAACGTATCTCTGTTCAGTAGCTATACGGGCAATTATAACGACCGTGAGTATTATGAAGCTGAGTACGGCTGGGAGTATACGAACGGTGAAGCCGTTCTTAACAGACTTGCCGATATTGATCTCGGCAGAAACGAAATATATGCATCTCTCGGACTTGTTTACCCTGAATTTGCCGAAATAGAATCTAACGCTTTCCAGCACGCATCTTATGTTAAAACTATATTGAATGACGGAGGAAATACAAAAGATCTTTCAGGACTGTTCAATACTTCCGTAACCAATTATCAGGGACAGGGAATGTATAACGGCTCAAAGTTCCTGATCGGAACAACTGACGATCAGTACAAGCGGCTGCAAAAATACTCCGACAGTAAGATCCCCTCAATGGAATATCCCGGTGACAATTACGGCAACTTTGCATGGACTAATAAAACGCTTGTCAAAAGCGTACTGAAAACAGGAAAGTTTACGCTAAGCAAGCAGGTAGCTGATTTCCCGTATGAAAAGCTGTTCGGTACGGATTTTACTTTCAATGTATATTACATGAATATAGAAGATGTATTCGGCAAGCTGCCCGATGAATACGATTACTATAACGGCGAGCCGTGCATAACCGATGTGATCACCCTCAGGGACGGAGAGAGCATAACGCTTAATGTGCCTGAAGGCATAAGGTGCGTTATAGAAGAAGCCGAGACGGATAATTATTCTCTCGTAAGCCCTGATACGGGCCGTTATGATTTTACAGCTGCAGGGAATGTGTCCGAGTCATGTACCTTTGTAAACGAAAGGACGGATAAATACACCCGGCAGACAGATGCGGATATCCGTATCGAGTGGGTCGATAATAACAATTCACTTTTGCTCCGTCCTGTCAGCGATAAGTATTTCAAACCCTATGACACACTGAAAACCACCGATAAAGACAGAAGCAGTACGCTTATATATATTGTCTTCCGGGGCAATGACGGCAAATGGCATAAGCTTACAGATGCTGTCAGTGAGTCGGCTTCGGCAAGCATATTTAATGCGTTTACGGATACTCTCGACTATGAAATAAGCTATACCGGAAATATAACCTATGTCAGCGTACAGGGACTGCCCGAATACGCACTGCCTTATTTCGTAAAGAATGCAGGCACAAGGCTTCTGACAGAGGGCGCACAGATGCAGTACGGCTTTATGCAGAATAAGTACGGAGCTTACACTGTCACACCGCTTTACAGCTCACTCAGTGCAGGAGTACAGCCAAGCGGTCAAACCATAACAGATACTCTGTACGGCACTATTACAATCAATAAATACGGTGCGGACAGCAGAGGTAACAGAACCCCTCTGAGTGATGCTGAATTTGACCTGTATAATACAAATGCCGATGCACAAAGCGGTACAGATCCGGTTCTTCATCTTAAAACGGTAAACGGCACAGCGAAAACGGCTCCTGTTATTGTAGGAACATATTGGCTTGTTGAAAACGATGTTCTTGATAATTATGAGCCTCAGACAGCTCCCCGTAAAGTTGTGTTCTCACAGGCAGATGAAGGTATACCTTATGTCATCGTAAATATAGACAATACCCTGTCTGAGCGTGACGTTATCATTGCCAAGCAGGTAGACATGACTTACGGCAATATTGCCGAGGAAGAATATTCAAAGCAGGGCTTTGATTTTACAGCAGAGCTGAGCGGATTGATACCCGATACGGAATATACCGTGATTCACAGTTTTCCCGATAAGGAAGATGAAAGCGAAGCTTTCACAGCACCGTCAGACGGAGCACTCACAAAGACCTTTACACTGAAACACGGGGAAACAATGACATTCAAAGCACTTCCGGCACACTGTAACTATCGCATCACAGAGGGTGCGGTAAGCTATTATTGTCCGTCATACACCATTGAAGGCGAAAACGGCTCTGTCATTGCCAAGGCACATGACGAAGCAGTAAAAACAAAAGCGGCACTGTCAACCGGACTTGAAACAGTAGACAGGGCGGACAGCAGCATTACCGTAACCTTCACTAACCAGTACCGTGCTTCTGACTTTGTTCTGCCTTCCGCAGGAATGGACGATTCAAGGCACATCACGGTATTATACGCTATCGGTGCGATAATAGCTCTCGGTGCTTTTATTCTGATAAAAAGAAAAAATCGTACCGATGATAAATAAAACAGACTCCCATTAAAAGCAGCATAAATTCCCGACAGCATTTATGAAATGATGTCTGGCAGGCTTAAACAAGGAGCAAAGCTCCAACAAGTTCGCTTGATTGGAGCGAGCGACGCCGTCAACAGACGTCGGGGAGCTTTAGCTCCTGCGG
>CACXGH010000158.1 GCA_902767175.1 uncultured Ruminococcus sp. | reverse complement strand
TGTCCGGTGGACACCTCTGCCGAAGGCAGAAGCACCGACCGAGCCGGCAGGCGAGACTCGGGGGACATCGACGCTTGTTATAAATGCATAATTAACCGAAATAAATAAAGTCACTCTTGTGTAATGATAATACAAAGCAGAAAAATTGTCAATATCAAATCCTCATTGTAACATTATTGTTACTCAAAATTTCGTTTTTGCATAATAAACGGGCAGATAATTCATGGTTTTTACTGTATAATATTACATAGGTGCAAATAAAAGCCGAGTGCGTGTAAAGCAATATACTTTACACGCATTCTTTACCGTTTACAGTCATATTTATTTCGTCCGCAGTATTTCCGTAAATAATAAAAAAGAATATCTGTGCACCTTATTCTGCAGCATAGAATTCGTACAGTGCCCTGTATGTCTCATAAACATCTATCTTGGAGACGATCTCAAACGGTGCGTGCATACTCAGTACAGGTACGCCAAGGTCTACTACATCAGCGTTCAGATTTGCAACAAACTTTGCTATCGTTCCGCCGCCGCCTCCGTCAACCTTTCCAAGCTCACCCGTCTGCCACAGTACGTTCTTGTCGTCAAGCAGCTTTCTTATCTTTGCCATATATTCGGCAGTAGCGTCTGATGTGCTGTACTTTCCGCCGCTGCCTGTGTATTTTGTGATAACGGCACCGTTATTGATAAAGCACGAATTATTGGCTTCAAACGCACTTGCGTAGGTCGGGTCAAATGCTGCGTTAACATCGGCAGAAAGACAGGTCGAACGTGCCATTACATGACGCAGCTTTTCTCCGTCTGCTTCCGCAAGGTCCGCAATAAGATCCGCCATATATGTGGACTTCATCCCTGTTGCACCGTCACTGCCTATTTCCTCACGGTCTGTAAGCACCGAAATTATCGTAGACTCAGGCAGCTCCGTATCAAATGCCGCCATTATAGCAGGATATGCACATACTTTGTCGTCATGACCGTAAGCGCCTATCATGCTCCTGTCAAAGCCTACCTCCCTTGCCTTGCCTGCCGGCACCATTGCAAGGTCTGCCGATACAAAATCCTCCTCGGTAAAGCCGTACTTTTCATAAAGAATATTCATTATATTCAGCTTTACGCTCTCGCTCTCATCATCATCTCTGAACGGTCTGCTGCCTATAAGGACATTCAGCATTTCACCGTCAAAAGCCTTTGTCATTACCTTTGACATCTGCTCAACAGCAAGATGAGGCAGAAGATCGCTTACGACAAAGCAAGGCTCACTTTCATCATCTCCGATATATACGTCCCTTACGGTACCGTCCTTCATAGCTGCAACACCATGAAGAGCAAGCGGAACCGTCGGCCACTGATATTTCTTTATACCGCCGTAATAATGTGTCTTGAACATCGCAAGGTCATTGCTCTCATAGAGGGGATTCGGCTTGAGGTCAAGTCTCGGTGAGTCGATGTGTGCAATACCGAGCCTTACACCGTTCTTTGTGCCGTTCCTGCCGATAACACACAGCATCAGAGCCTTCCCTCTGTTATTCACATAGAATCTGTCGCCTGCCTTATAGGTCTTTGTACAGTCATATTCTGTAAAGCCCCTCTGCTTTGCAGCTTCAACAGCAGCTTTAACGGCCTCTCTTTCGGTCTTTGCCTTGTCAAGAAAGCTCATATAGCCTTTGCAGAATTCATCTGCCTTTTCTATCTCTTCAGCGGAAAGTTTTTTTGCTCCGCTCTCCTTTTTGATAAGCAGCTTTTCCTTTAAAAGCTCTGCCCTTGTTTTTTCCTTTTTCTCCTCTGCCATGTCAGTATCTCTCCTTTTTATTATTTTTCATAATACAATTTATTGTATATGCTTTTATTGCGCTCCACCTCACGGCGGTAGTTTGCTGTTTCCTCAAAGGGTATATATTTGAGTGTTTTACCGTCATCGGAATACTCAGGGTTTTCAAGCCATTTATCCACATTGCCGAGACCCGCATTATATGCACATATCGCAGTATCTTCAGATTCATACATTTTCAGCAGGACAGACAGCACCTCTGTGCCGTAGTCGATATTCAGCGCAGGATCATACAGATCCTCAAATTCATAGCTGTTCTCATCTTTATAATATGTCTGCATCCATGTAAATGTGTCAGGTACAAGCTGCATAAGACCGACAGCGCCCGCATGACTTTTTGCATCGGGATCGAAATCACTCTCCGTCTTTATTATTGCACAGATAAGAGCCTTTTCTACACCGTATTTTTCCGAAGCTGCGGAAATTTCCTTTTCATATTTTACAGGATATGATGAATCTATACTCTTTTGGTTAAGGAACTTAAAACCGAAACCAATTCCCACTATCACGGCTGCGGTAATAACTAAGACAAGAAAAGTCTTTAAAGTGAATTTTTTCATGCTACACCTCTTTGCGGGCTATTTTCCGGAGCAACTCACCGAACTGAGACAGAACTCTCTCCTTATCCATTGAGCCGTCTATTACATAATCGGCTCTTTTGCGGTAAAACTCCTCGTCCTTCTGTGCTTTTATACGCAGCATAGCTTCATGTTCCGTAATTCCGTCACGGGCAATTATCCTTTGAAGCCTTATCTTATCAGGCGCTGCAACAGCCACTACGATATCACATAATGAATCACCGCCGCTCTCAAAAAGCAGCGGACAATCATAAATTATGACACCGTCCTCATTCTTATACCTGTTTATGTATTCACCTGCAAGCTCTGTTATTCTTGCATGGGTCATACGGTTGAGAACCTCCGTATTTTCCACTGACGAAAAGGCTCTTTCTGCAAGCAGTTTCCTGCGGCAGCAGCCTTCCTCGTCTATTATATCATATCCGAAAATTTCTGCAAGTCTTTTAAGACACGGTGAGCCTTTACCGAGCACCTCTCTCGCTATTATATCCGCATCGACTATCCTGCACGAATGCTCCTGCGCATAGTCTGCTATCGTGCTTTTTCCTGCTCCCGTCTGTCCCGTCAGACCTATGACCGTGTTATTCAAGCTCTATCACCTCAAAGCCGGCGGCTCTTATCATTCTGTTATATACGGCAAGCCCTACTCCCTGTGTGTCGGGACAATGGGCATATACCCTGTCGTAGCCCTTTTCGTCCGCCTCTCTCAAAGCAGAAAAAAGTCTGTTTGCCTGAGTACAGTAATCCTCAGCACCGCCTATAGAAATATACGGCAACTCAAGCCTTTGCATATCCTCGTCATAGCACAGCACCGCTGTTTTTTTCTCATTTACGGAATTGACAAAGGAAATGAAGCTGTCACGGCTGCCCCTGAGCAGTACAACATCTGCCTTCGGAGAATAGTGCTTGTACTTCATTCCCGGACTTGCTGCCTTTTCTCCGCTTTTCAGAGGATTCATTACGGCAGGGTCCACCTCAACCTCTCCGACAGTCTCACGGAGCTGTTCAAGAGTTATTCCGCCCGGTCTTAAAAGTCTCGGCTTTTCTCCTGCGAGCGTTATTACGGTAGACTCAACACCGACCTCACAGTCGCCTCCGTCAATAATGGCATCAATTCTCCCGTTCATATCCGCAAGCACATGACGCAGAGTCGTCGGGCTTGGACTGCCCGACAGATTAGCGGAAGGCGCCGCAAGAGGAGCTGAAAGCTCTATCAGCCTTCTTGCGTTTTTATCCGAAGGACAGCGCACCGCAACGGTGTCAAGTCCTGCACTGACCTCAGCGGGAATTATATCCGACTTGGGCAGTATGATAGTGAGCGGTCCCGGCCAGAAACGCTGTGCGAGCAATTGTGCCTTTTCGGGGAACACTCTTACGAGCCTGTATATCTGAGATACCTCCGATATATGCACGATAAGGGGATTGTCCATAGGTCTGCCCTTTGCCTTGAATATATTTGCAACAGCCTGCCCGTTAAGTGCGTCTGCCGCAAGACCGTAAACCGTCTCTGTCGGCATTGCTACAAGACCGCCCTTTTTGATAATCTCAGCCGCTAAAGGTATCTCTCCGGGACTTAACAATAATGTTTTCATTCTCTTCATTCCCTTTTGCTTTTTATTTTCTGTTTCTCATCAGGACTGATTTCCCTGGAGCCTTCTTCACCGTATTGTTCTATGCTTTCCTCACCTTCTCCGTGATATTCTCCCGTCATTGCGTCAACTCCGCTGTAGCTGTCATATAGACGCTGATATTTCCTTGTCACATCGGCCTTTGTCTCCTTGGGCAAAGGTCTGTACGTCCCCTTCTTCACAACAGACCTGTAGCGTATATTCCTGAATATCGGATAGATAAGGAAAATTCCGATGAGCGGCAGGAGAACTATAGTAAATATAATAAACACAAACTCACCTGCCGAATGTCTGTTGTCGGGATAATCACACGCCATTATACACTTTTCCGAAACATCTTCAAAGGTAAGATCTGTCTTGCGTATAATATCGTTCTGAATCATTCTTGTAATATCATTATTAATGATTCTGTCGGCTATTCCCGCCTCCCCCTGTATCACAAAGCCGTCAATATAGTCATTATCAACCGCATCGGACGCCTTCAGATCTCCGTCGTATGCGATCCCCCAATTGTAATAAACAAGAATGACCTTTCCTTGAAGAGTTCGTATCGCCGCACAGCTTGCAGCCATATCGTTACGGGGAGTATAACTATATGCCAGCAATGCTTTCTGAGGAACAAAAACACTTATTCTCTTATTATCCTGCAAATTATCAAGTGACTCATATCCTACTTTTTCATATGCTATCTCTCTGTCATAATAGTCGTTATAGGAAAACATGAAAATAAGTACAACTATCTGAGCTATACAGCCGATAAAAGCCGCTATTCCGAAAAACAGCCTTATTTTGGGATACATAACGGGCTTATATGTTTTTTCTTTCATAATTATCCTCATTTCATCAGCTTTCAGTCATTTCGTGTGTCATCGTCAAAATTACCGTATTCATTTACTCCGCCCTGATAATACTCTATCGGGGCTGAATCTGAACTATTAAATTTTCGGGTATTTCCGCTGTCAAAATCACTATGATCTGTATCCGTGTTATGCTGTACGGTATTAAATTGAGGTGAAACAGCTCCTCTGCCTGCAGCAAAACGATACCTCAGATTTCTCAGTGACGGTACGGCAAGGAATATTGCCGCTGCTGCCATCAGAACAATACTTAACGCAGTAATCACTATTTCCCGGGTCCCATAGGGACTGCTTGCGGGGTTATAAGCCTGTATATATCTCGGTGTTATATCAGTCATCGATAGCCCGTTCTTTACAAGGATATCTTTGGTAAGAAGCCCTGTAAGCTCCTTGTCAAGCTCCGTATTGCCTGCAAGCACCTTTCCCGTAAACACAAAGTCCTCGGCTGTTTCATTTTCATATACAAATTCCGCATTCGACAGCACCTCGGGTGCAAGTTCTTCATTTATCTCAATGAGAAGTATTTTTTCCCCGGGAGTCATAACGGCAGCATAAGCCCTGTCATAATCTACTCCGTTATACAATGTAAAGGCAAGAAAGTTTTTAGCAGGCAAAATACAGTCTATCCTGTCGCCCACCATTATACTGTCAAGCCCCTCCGCCGATATTGTCCTTGTTTCAAGCTCTCTTACATAATGATCATTATATCTGAGCATTGACGATAAACCTATTGCCTGAGCAATACCTATTACTACAGCTGCAGCAGCAAAGAAAAGTCTTATTTTCTCAAACCTGACAGGCTTATAGCTTATATCCTTCATATTCTTCCTCCGTTTTAATATCTCAGCCGTTTATTGTCATCATCGTCATCATTATTTGTCGGCACCGTATTCTCATCAACATAGAAGTACCCATCTTCATTCGCTCCGCTTGAATAAAATTCTATGCTGTCATCGGGTCTTATTTTTCTTACAGGCTTTAAAGGCTGTCCGTCAAATCCAAGCTCCACCTTATCCACCCTTCTTCTGTCAAGAGTAAGATCTGTTTCACCCTCGCCCCTGATGTTATACTCTGTGTCCACATAGAAGCTGTCGATCCTGTTTACTCCCTGACTGTCATAGTTTTCGACATTATCAAAGAGCAGATCTTCCTTTGTCACCTTAAGTTCAGGCTTGATGTAGCCCTTCTGCACCATAAGACCGTAAATGATATTGTTCATTGACTTCCACAGCAGAGCAATGACGGCCGCTAAAAGACTTATTCCAACTCCTACTCCTGCAAAAATATAGCGTACATAATCTATGGTATCCGGATCGGAAAGCTTTACATATACGCTTGTCAGGTTATTCTCGTTAAGACCGTATTCATGGTATGTATTATGCATCACTAAATTAAGGTTAAGCGGTATCCTTACCTGCTCTAACATTCCTGCCACAGTACCCTGAAAATCCATGCTCAGTGTCGGAACATCCATAATTTCTTCCATTCTTAAGAAAGACTGAGTCGCCGATCCGTCAGCAGCAACAAAAGCTATCAGTTTATTGTCCCTTGATCTTACAAGAGTACAGCTTATCATGCCGCCCGTTTCAAGCTTAGCCTTGAAAAACAGCACAGTGTCGCTCTTGCTGATCGAGCCTTTTATCATATCTCCCGGCTGAACATCGGCAAGCTCATCAACCGATACCGTCTTATACTGACCTTCAAGCCTGCGCACCATTATGCCTATAACGGCTATCTCCGCAAAAATAAGCAGAATACACATAACAGCTAAAATGACCTTCAACGGTACAAATTTTTGTTTCTTGTATTTCAGATTCATAAACAGTTTATGCATTTTATCTCCCTCTCTTACACCTGTTCGCTGCTTTCAAGCTGTGCAGCTCTGTCTGCTGTTATCAGCGCATCTATTATTTCGTCAATATCTCCGTTCAGTATATCCTCTATCTTATACAGTGTAAGACCTATTCTATGGTCGGTTACTCTTCCCTGAGGATAGTTATATGTTCTTATTCTCTCGCTTCTGTCGCCCGTTCCCACCTGACTTTGTCTCTGCTTTGCAACATCGCTCTGCTGACGCTGTCTTTCGGCTTCAAGAAGTCTTGAGCGCAGCACCTTCATAGCCTTGTCCTTGTTTTTATACTGGCTCCTTTCGTCCTGACATTCAACGACAAGACCTGTCGGCAGGTGAGTAATTCTTATTGCGGATTCGGTCTTGTTTATATGCTGACCTCCTGCACCGCTTGAACGGAAGGTATCAATTCTCAGGTCTGCCGGGTCGATATTGACCTCAACCTCATCAGCTTCGGGAAGTACTGCTACCGTCACCGTTGAAGTGTGTATCCTGCCCTGTGTCTCTGTTTCGGGAACTCTCTGTACACGGTGAACTCCGCTCTCGTACTTCAGCCTTGAATATGCACCCTCGCCCGACAGCATGAAGCTTATTTCTTTATAACCTCCAAGCTCCGTCCCGGCTGCTCCCATTACTTCGCTTTTATATCCTCTTTTTACCGCATACATACTGTACATTCTGAAAAGCACAGCCGCAAACAGTGCAGCCTCCTCGCCGCCTGCTCCTCCTCTTATCTCAACAATGACATTCCTGTCGTCATTAGGATCCTTCGGCAGCAGAAGCAGCTTCAGCTCCTCACGCAGCTTTTCCGCACTGCCGCTCAGGGTGCTTATCTCCTCATCAAGCATTTCCTTCATTTCCTTGTCAGAGGAATTTTCCTCCAGCATTTCTTTTGCTTCTGCTATTCCGGAGAGAGTCTTTTTATATTCCTTATATTTCAGTGCTATAGGCTCAACCGTTCTGTACTCCTTCATCGTCCGGGTATAAAGTTCGGGAGAGCCTGTTACCGAAGGGTCGCAGAGCTTTTCGGAAAGCTCATCGTATCTGTTCTCAAAAACCTGTAATCTGTCAAGCATTTTTGTTTCCTCCAAATTATAACAAACGTCGATGTCCCCCGCCTCTAAAGGCGGCGGGTGCCATACGTCCGTCGGTGGCGGGTTAAAATCCCCCACCGACGCCCGCAGGAGCT
>CACXGH010000157.1 GCA_902767175.1 uncultured Ruminococcus sp. | reverse complement strand
CAGGTTACACACATGGAGGCGGCTCTGCGCCGCCTGATGTTAAGGAGGTTAGCTGATGATTGAGATTCAAAAGCCAAGAATAGAAACCACAGAATTATCTGACGATGGCAGATTTGGCAGATTCGTTGTTGAGCCCCTTGAGCGCGGCTTTGGCAATACTCTCGGAAACAGCCTTCGCAGAGTGCTGCTTTCTTCCCTTGAGGGCGTTGCAGTAACTTCGATCAAGATCGACGGTGTACTGCACGAATTTTCAACGATTCCGGGTGTCAAGGAAGATGTAACCGCAATTGTCCTGAATATGAAGGGACTTATTGCTAAGCTTCATACAAACGGTCCTAAGACGGTTGAAATAAATGCCGAAGGTCCCTGTGTCGTTACTGCGGAGTCAATAAAAACTGACGCCGAGGTAGAGATACTTAATCCGGAAATGCACATCGCCACTCTTGGCGAGGGTGCTAAGCTCTATATGGAGATCACTCTGAATAAGGGCAGAGGATATGTTTCGGCTGATAAGAATAAGGCTGAAATGGCAGGCAACGCAAGCATCATTGGTGTTCTGCCTATAGATTCAATATATACTCCCGTACTCAAGGTAAACTATATGGTAGAGAATACCCGTGTCGGTCAGATAACCGACTATGATAAGCTCACACTTGATGTATGGACAAACGGTGTTATAAATGCTCAGGAAGCTGTATCGCTTGCAGCAAAGGTACTTACAGAGCACCTCAATCTCTTTGTAAACCTTTCAGATAAAGGCTCTACAACTGAGATCATGATTGAAAAGAATGATCAGGGTAAGGAAAAGGTACTTGAAATGACTATCGAGGAGCTTGACCTTTCAGTTCGTTCCTTCAATTGTCTCAAGCGTGCAGGCATCAATACGGTTGAGGATCTTATCAATAAGTCTGAAGACGATATGATGAAGGTTCGTAACCTTGGACGAAAGTCACTTGAAGAGGTCGTTGAAAAGCTCAACTCCCTCGGTTTCCAACTTCAAACTGATGAGGAATGATCCTCAAACTTAACCATAGGTAAAGGAGTGAATATCTATGCCAGGAACAAGAAAGCTCGGCAGAGAGACTGCTCATAGAACTGCTATGCTCAGAGGAATGGTTACTTTCCTTCTCGAAAACGGAAAGATCGAAACAACCGCTACTCGTGCTAAAGAAGTCAGTGCAATGACAGAAAAGTTTATCACTATCGCTAAGGAAGAAAATCTTCATAACAAGCGCCTTGCTTTGGCATTCATCACTAAAGAAGATGTTGTCAACAAGCTCTTCAAGGAGATTGCTCCTAAGTATGCCGACAGAAACGGCGGCTATACACGCATCACTAAGCTTGGTCCCCGCCGCGGTGACGCAGCAGAAATGGCTGTAATCGAGCTTATCTGATATATTTCAGGATTTTTTCTGAAAACATAATATATTTAATTATTTCCCCCTGCCGGTTAATTCCGACAGGGGGCTTTTCTTTTGAAAATCTGAGATTATTTTCTATTTCAATGACAAACAGAAATTATTGTGCTATAATAATTCTTGCAGGTATGCCAAATAAAGCGATGGGTTTTCCCGTCATTAAAGGAGAATAGGTATGTCAGAGAAAATAAGCAAGTATGTCGGCTGTCCGATGTGCGGCGAAAAAAGTATGACTGATATTATTTGCAGTGTTAATACAGAAGATGATAAGAGCGTCAGAGAAAGAATATTTGACGAGAGCTTTTTCAGATGGAAATGCATCAAATGCGGCTTTGAAAACAAAATGCAGCATCCTCTTCTTTACAGCGATGTAAAGAATAAATTTATGGTATATTTTATTCCGAAAGTTGAAAGAAGCAGAATTTATGATGAAAAGCTTGAAAGAGAATTTTCGGAGCTTTCATATATAAAGAAAAGAGTTGTTCCGTCAATAAATGCAATGAAGGAAAAAATCGCTCTTTTTGAACAAAAATACGATGATATGGCTGTGGAGCTTGCAAAATTAGCTGTCGCTGAGGTCGTTTCAAAGAGTACAGGTCAGAATGTATATGAAGGCTACTGCACAGAAATAGACAAGGAGGAAAACTCTATAACTTTTCAGTTTTTCCTCGGAGCAGACCATCGTTCATATATGCAGACAACAAGATACGATGTTTACAACAGGTCACTTTCTATCGTGAGAGATTATTATCCGGATACTGATAAGAAAAAAGGGTTTCTGAATATAGACAAAGCATGGGCAGCCGAAGCCCTGAGAAGATATAAAGGCTCGGTATGATTACGGAAAATGTACTGAATACCGGCGTTATGGCATATATAGGAGCAATAATTCCCTGTACTCATAGACTTGTATAATTTCTTTGTAAAATTTTTTTAAAAATATAGATTTTTTTCCAAAAAACAATAGAAATTTTTTTACAGATGTGTTATAATGATTTCGGCGACTTAGTCGAACAAATTAATCTCAGGAGGTAATTCCAATGGCTAAAAAATGGGTGTATCTTTTTAGCGAGGGCGACGCAAATATGCGTGAGCTTCTCGGCGGTAAGGGCGCTAACCTTGCTGAAATGACCAAGATCGGTCTTCCTGTTCCGCAGGGCTTTACTATTTCAACAGAGGCTTGTACTCAGTACTATGAGGACGGCAGAAAGATCAATGATGAGATCCAGGCTCAGATCATGGAATACATCACAAAGATGGAAGAGATCACAGGCAAAAAGTTCGGTGATAAGACAAATCCTCTTCTCGTTTCCGTTCGTTCAGGTGCAAGAGCATCTATGCCCGGTATGATGGATACTATCCTTAACCTCGGTCTTAATGAAGAGGTTGTAGAAGTTATTTCCGAGCAGTCAGGCAATCCCCGTTGGGCTTGGGACTGCTACAGAAGATTTATCCAGATGTTCTCCGACGTTGTTATGGAAGT
>CACXGH010000156.1 GCA_902767175.1 uncultured Ruminococcus sp. | reverse complement strand
TGAAGTATCGCATAACGATAACAAGAGCGAGTGTAACGAGCGGCAGCGGAGTCGTCCTGTGCGGTCACGCACGCGGCAGCGGAGTCGTCCTGTGCGGTCACGCACGCGGCAGCGGAGTCGTCCTGTGCGGTCACGCACGCGGCAGCGGAGTTGAGAGCACAGGCACTGTGCAGGCAGCGGAGCCGGGTTCACAGGCACTGTGCGGTCATACACCCGCCGCAGAGGAGGAGGTCGGAATTGTAACATACGAGAGCCTGACCGGGTGTTGGAGCACGCTGCGGAGAATCAAAAACTACCTTTATTGAATTTTCCGAGAGAGGATACAACATCGCAGGCTGTGCAGTATGATTGTACCGGATCTTAGCCTGTACCTTTATCGGCTCAGCAGGACATTCTGCTGATACCCAATTCACTTCTTCGGCATATACCGTGTCTGTGAACAGATCCTCGTTGCTGCCGAGCATGACTGTGTTATCCGCTGCGTTTTTGGATATAACATACATAGGCTTGCCAAATGCCACACCGAGACCTTTGCGCTGGCCTACCGTATACCTTATTATTCCGCTGTGTTCGCCGAGGATTTTTCCGTATTTGTCTATAAAATTTCCTTTCGGAAATTTTATGCCTGTATAACCCTCAATAAACCTTGCATAATCTCCGTCGGGTACAAAACAAATATCCTGACTGTCAGGCTTTTCGGCATTTATAAGACCATATAATGCGGCAGTCTCCCTCGTCTGCGCCTTTGTAAGATCACCTACAGGAAATAATGTCTTTGCAAGCTGTTCCTGAGTCATTCCGTAAAGAACATAGCTCTGATCCTTTGACTTATCACGTCCGCATAAAAGCTGCCAGCGCCCTGTCTTTTCATCAAACCCTCTGCGTACATAATGTCCTGTCGCAATATAATCAAAACCTAAAAGCTCCGCCCTTTTAAGAAGTGCATCGAACTTTATAAAACGGTTGCAGTCAATGCAGGGATTAGGAGTAAGACCGTTTATGTACGCATTGTTGAAACGGTCGATAACACACTCTTTGAAACGGTCTCCGAACTGATATACATAATGGTCAAAACCGAGCTTATCCGCTACTGCACGGGCATCCTGAACATCATCGAGCGAACAGCAGGTCTTTTCCCTGTCGAGCCGGATATCATCATTCGTAAAAAGCTTCATTGTAACGCCCGTTACATCGTAATCTTTCATTAAAATAACAGCAGCGACAGAGCTGTCAACTCCGCCGCTCATAGCTGCAAGTACCTTTTTCCTTCCGGTCATGTTATCTCACCGCCTGAAATAATTATGTGGTCTTATTATCTCTATCTTTCATTTACAACGTCCCATGGAGTAAGCATTCCGAGAATTCTGCCGTCAACAGAACCGCTGTCGGTTATAAAAATAACGGCAAGTCTCTTGCTCCTCTGAGAGCGCTTTTCAAATTCGTTCTTAACATCAAACAGGGTGACAGTTCTCGGCATAAAGAGAAATCTTTCGTTTTCATGCTTATCGGGAGGGAGAAATTCCATAAAATCCTCTATCAGCATATCGTCATTAAGTGAGGTCAGCCCGTTTTTCAGTGCATATCCGAAAAACGTACCGATACTGAACACACCTGTAAATTTTCCTCCGTCTATAACAGGAGCATGAGAAAAGCCTGACTTCTGCATTTTCTTCATAACAGTAACAGCCTTGTTCTTAGGCCCTGCCTTTAATATATCCGAAAATTGGGTCGCAAACGAAAGAGCAAGCGGAGGTCTGAGGAGATAGTCGTTTACTTCCTTGAGAAACTGCACTATTCCCTCAGATGGCTCGACAAGAGGCTCGCCGTCAATTTCGGAATGGTGGGAAAGAAAGTTTCTTATCTCACGGCAGAGATTAAGCCGCTCACGAAAGGGCTTGCTTTCCTTATCGGAAATAAACCTGACAACAGGACTGCCGTATTTATCATCGAAGCCGTACTTTTCTGTAAGCTCTTCCTCAAGCATTCTGTACTGCTCAAGAAAATCATCTGCTCTGCTCAACGCTCACACCTCACTCTATAGGATCATTCTGCATTACTGTTCTACCTGATATCTTTCTGCAAGATAATCGTCATAGGACTCTGTGACATCTCTTATGCCGTCCTTCTCGAGAACGATTATTCTGTTAGCAACGGTAGATATGAATTCATGGTCATGCGAGGTAAAGAGAACAACGCCCTTAAAGCTCTGCAGACCTTTATTGACTGCTGTAATTGATTCAAGGTCAAGGTGATTGGTGGGCTGGTCAAGAATAAGGCAGTTAGCGCCGAACATCATCATTCTTGAAAGCATACAGCGCACCTTCTCACCTCCCGACAGGACATTGACAGGCTTGAAAACATCATCTCCCGAAAAAAGCATTCTGCCGAGAAAGCCTCTCAGATAGGTATCCGTATCGTCATTTCCCCTTACATACTGTCTTATCCAATCGAGTATGGACAGCTCATTGCCCTCAAAGAATGCCGTATTATCCTTCGGAAAATATGACTGTGATGTGCTTATTCCCCATTTGAACGTACCTTCATCGGGCTGCATATTTTCCGTGAGTATCTCAAACAATGCTGTTACAGCGTTTTCATTCTCACAAAGGAATGCTACCTTATCCGTTCTCTCAATGCGGAACGAAACATTATCAAGCACCTTTTCACCGTCTATCGTCTTTGAGAGATTCTCTACGGTAAGTACCTCCTTGCCGACTTCTCTGTCCATGGTAAAGCCGACAAACGGATATCTTCTGCTTGATGCAGGCAGTTCCTCTACAGTGAGCTTATCAAGCAGCTTTCTTCTTGAGGTAGCCTGCTTGGACTTTGACTTATTGGCTGAAAAGCGCTGAACAAAGCTCTGCAGCTCCTTTATCTTTTCCTCAGTCTTTTTGTTCTGCTGCTTTATCATAGCCTGAATAAGCTGAGAGGATTCATACCAGAATTCATAGTTGCCTACATAAAGCTTTATCTTATTATAGTCGATATCTACCATATGTGTGCAGACTGTATTAAGAAAATGTCTGTCGTGGGATACAACTATTACAGTACCCTCATAGTCAAGTATAAAATCCTCAAGCCACGCAATAGCCTTTACATCAAGGTTGTTTGTAGGCTCATCAAGAAGTATTATCTCAGGATTGCCGAAAAGCGCCTGAGCAAGCAGCACCTTTACCTTTTCATTGCCTGTCAGACTGCTCATAGAAGAATAAAGCAGTTCTTCTGAAAGTCCGAGTCCCTGAATAAGCTTTGAAGCATCGCTCTCAGCCTCCCAACCGTTAAGCTCTGCAAATTCCGCCTCCAATTCAGAGGCTCTTATTCCGTCTTCATCGGAAAAATCCTCTTTCATATAGATAGCGTCTTTTTCCTTCATTATATCATAAAGCTTTTTATTGCCGTAAATTACTGTATCAAGTACGGTATAATCATCGAAAGCAAAATGATCCTGCTTAAGCACGGACATTCTTGTATTTTCAGGAATTATTACCTCACCCTTAGTCGGCTCAAGGTCACCCGACAGCACACGCAGAAAGGTCGACTTGCCTGCACCGTTAGCTCCTATAATACCGTAGCAGTTGCCGTCTGTAAACTTCAGGTCAACGTCGGAAAACAGCGGTGTACCGCTGAAATTTATCGAAACATTGGATACTGTTATCATTTCTTTTCTCCTTTTTAACTTTTTCCAAACCGGAATTACAATATATTTTCCCAATCATATTCCCTGAGCTTACCGTTATTCTGCAGCTCGGGAAAATCCCACTGCCGAAGTATCTCATAAGCCGCAATGGCCACAGAGTTTGACAAATTAAGGCTTCTTGCCTCGCTTATCATAGGTATTCTTACGGTCGTATCGGGGTTATTGAACAAAAGCCGCTCCGGCAGTCCCTTTGTTTCCTTGCCGAAAACGATATAGCATTTATCGGGGTAGTCTATATCGGTATACTTTCTCGGTGCTTTTGTCGAGAAATAATAGAACACTCCGTCACTGTTCTTTTCAAACAGTTCATCTAAATTGTCGTAATATGTAATATCAAGCAGATGCCAATAATCAAGTCCTGCCCTTTTAAGATGCTTATCCGTAGGGGTAAAACCCATCGGTTTTACAATATGAAGTCTTGCGCCCGTTGCCGCACAGGTACGGGCGATATTTCCCGTATTCTGCGGTATCTCAGGCTCCACAAGCACAATATTTAGCTGTGACATTTCTTTTTTCCTTTATTATTATTTTTTATTCTAAAAAAAGGTGTTCACAAGCCGATACAGCATGAACACCTTTTTCTGCTATACTTGCCGGTTTACGGCAGAAAAAACAACAACTCCGGCACACCGACCGGACCGTCCATGAATTTTTCGCTTAGCCTGCAAAGCCTTATCAGACTGCCGGCGAAGATATATGCTGAGCATCATCATAATGAAACCGCCTGCACCATGAGCATTGAAATTATATAACAGCGCAGCGTTCAGAACGCTGACACACATCAGAATAATATACAACACTATTTACCTGGTATGTTTTTCTGTTTCATGCTTTTCACCTGCCGCAGCATCAGAACTTGCGGAAACGATTGTAACGCATTTCAATCAGCTTTTCAGGGGAAATAGACGACTTTCTCTCGAAGGTTTCAGCTATAAGGTTTTTAAGGCTGTCAAAAAGACGGCTCTCTATATCCTTCGGCTCTCTGATAATTCTCTCTATAACTCCAAGCTTGAAAAGATCCTGAGCCGTAAGCTTAAGACATTCCGAGGCTTCGGCTGTTTTGCCCGGATCCTTCCACAATATGCTTGCACAGCCCTCCGGAGAAATTACAGAATATATAGCATTCTCAAGCATCCATACCTCGTCCGCAACGGCAAGCGCAAGTGCACCGCCGCTTCCGCCCTCTCCAATGAAAATCGACAGCACAGGTGTTTTTAAAGTCATCATTTCCATAAGGTTTTCGGCGATCGCCTGTCCCTGACCTCTCTCCTCTGCTCCGATACCGCAGTAAGCACCTGAGGTATCTACAAAGCAGATAACAGGTCTCCTGAATTTCTCGGCCTGCTTCATAAGTCTGAGAGCCTTTCTGTATCCCTCAGGGTGAGCAGAGCCGAAATTCCTCGACATTCTTTCCTTAAGGTTTCTTCCCTTTTCAAGTCCGATAACGGTAACAGGCTTTCCCTTAAGCTCGGCAATGCCTCCTATAACAGCCTTATCATCGGCAAATCTTCTGTCACCGTGAAGCTCAAAAAAGCTGTCGCCGAATATCCTTGTAATATAGTCAACAGAGGTCGGTCTGTCATTGGCTCTTGCAGCTATAACGTGATCATAAGCGCTCATTCTGACCTGACCTCCTCTTTTGTTTCGGTTTTATGAAGTCTTATAAGCTTTGCTAATGTCTTTTTCATATCCTTGCGCTGCACAACAGCGTCAATAAAGCCCTTTTCAAGAAGAAACTCCGCAGATTGAAAGTCCTTCGGCAGCTTTTGTCTTATGGTCTGCTCTATAACTCTCGGTCCTGCAAAGCCTATCAAGGCACGCGGCTCGGAGAGGATAATATCTCCCTCCATTGCAAAGCTTGCCGTTACTCCGCCCGTTGTCGGATCGGTAAGTACGGTTATATATAACAGTCCTGCATCACTGTGAAGCTTTGCAGCTCCGCTGGTCTTTGCCATCTGCATAAGAGAAAGTATACCCTCCTGCATTCTTGCACCGCCCGATACAGTAAATATAATAACGGGCAGACTGTTTGCAGTCGCATATTCAAAGGCTTTTGTTATTTTCTCTCCCGTAACGGTACCCATAGACCCCATCATGAATTGTGAGTTCATTACGGCAATAACGGTTTTCTCTCCGCAGATCTCTGCAGTACCCGTTATTACCGACTCATTCTCCCCGCTGCTGATCTTAGCGCTTCTCAGCTTCTTTTCATAATCGGGAAAGCCTATCTTGTTGGTGGAGCTCATATCGGCGTCCATTTCTTCAAAGCTGCCCTCATCCGCAGTCATCTCTATACGCTGTCTTGCAGCTATTCTGAAATGATAATTACACTTCGGACAAACCTTGTGGTTATCCATAAGGTCAGACGAAAGCACCGCATTCTTGCATACGGGGCATTTTATCCATAGTTCCTCAGGTATATAAGGGTGATTTTCCGCAAATCCGCCCTGATTTTCCAGCTCGTTCTTCGGCTTGAGAAAATTAAAAAAATCCGGCAATTGACACACCTGCCTAATCTGAAGTTTATTGCAACGGACAACAGGGCAGCGCTGCCGCCGCCCATATAATGTCAGTCATTTTCATCTTTTTTCTTATCTGCTCTTTCCTGTCTCTCAGCCATAAAACCGGTCGTATATTCTCCCGAAACAAATTCAGGATCGGAAAGGATATCTATATGAAGGTCACGATTCTGCTTAATACCGTTGATAGTCAGTTCGCTTAAAGCCATTTTCATTTTTCTTATAGCAAGCTCTCTTGAGCGTGCCTGCACTATCAGCTTGCCTATCATGGAGTCATAATACGGCGGCACGGTATAATTCTGATATATAGCCGTATCAAATCTTACACAAGGACCGCCGGGAATATGTATGAAATCAAGAGTTCCGCAGCTCGGGCGGAAATTATTCTCTGCATCCTCCGCATTAATACGGCATTCAATAGCGTTGCCGTGCATATATACCCTGTCCTGAGTGACAGTCAGCTTCGCACCGGAAGCTATTCTTATCATCCACTGAACTATATCTATCCCTACTACCATTTCGGTAACGGGGTGTTCTACCTGAAGTCTTGTATTCATCTCCATAAAGTAGAAATTCTTGTCTTTATCAAGAAGGAACTCGACAGTTCCTGCATTTTCATATTTAACAGCCTTTGCCGCCTTAACGGCAGCCTCCATCATTCGCTTTCTTATATCGGGCGTTATAGCAGGAGAAGGACACTCCTCTATAAGCTTCTGATTCTTTCTCTGTACAGAGCATTCACGCTCACCCAGACATACTACATTTCCGTATTTATCGCACAGCAGCTGCATTTCAATATGCTTTACCGGTGTGAGAAACTTCTCCATATATACAGCACCGTCTCCGAATGCGCTTTGTGCTTCTGCCTTAGCCGATAGAAACGCATTGTCAAATTCCTCAATACGATCGACACGGCGGATACCTCTGCCGCCGCCTCCTGAGCGTGCCTTTACTAAAAGCGGAAAGCCTATTTCAATTGCCTTTTCCCTGGCAAGGTCTATATCATCTATAATATCGCTGCCCGGAGTAACAGGTACACCTGCAGCTCTCATCGTCTTTCTTGCTTCGTCCTTATCTCCCAGCTTTTCTATCATCGCTGCGGAAGGACCTATAAATTCTATATTGCATTTCTCACAAAGTGAAACGAATTTTGCGTTTTCCGAGAGAAGTCCGTAGCCGGGGTGTATTGCCTGAGCACCCGATACTACGGCAGCCTCAAGTATTGCCGCCATATTGAGGTAGCTGTCTGCTACCTGAGGACCGCCTATACAATAGCTCTCATCTGCCATGCTGACATGAAGTGCATCTTTATCCGCCTGTGAATAAACAGCCACGGTCGATATGCCCATTTCACGGCAGGCACGGATTATCCTTACGGCTATCTCGCCTCTGTTTGCTATCAGTATTTTAGAAAACAATGGCTGTACCCTCCTTGTCTGATACTGCTTTCTGATTAAAAGCAGACACTTTTAATCAGAAAGGCGCCGCTTAGCGCTCTTCCTTGAATGCCTGACGGCAGGATATCCCTGCCGCCGGCAAATTAGTATTCAAAAGCAATAATTACTGAGCGTTTTCTGCCTTATCCTTAGGTACAAGCGCAAACGAAAACTCAGCCTGAACCGCAAGCTTTCCGTCAACATAGCCCTTGCCCGTAATGAAGTAGAACATTCCTCTGTTTTTTGTAAGCTCACACTTAATTTCCAGAGTATCTCCGGGAACTACCTGTCTTTTGAACTTTGCCTTTTCAATACCTGTAAAGAACGGTATGCTCTTTGCTGATACCTCTGCAATGATAACCGCACTTGACTGAGCCATTATCTCGCAGAGAATAACTCCCGGCACTACAGGGTTTCCGGGAAAATGACCGTCTAAAAACCATTCCTTGCCCGTAATATATTTCCTGCCCTCGCTTGTTGTTTCGCCTGTTTTCTCTGCCTCATCTATAAGCAGCATCGAATTCCTATGAGGTATTATGCTTTCAAGCTCCTGCTTGTTCATTGCTGTTTCCTCCTGCAGTAATACGTTTTATTTTATCATAAAGAGCTTCTGACCGTATTCTACGACCTGTCCGTTCTCGGTGCATACAGCAGTGATCTCTCCGCTCTTTTCCGCAGTTACCTCGTTCATAAGCTTCATAGCTTCAATAAGGCAAAGTACATCTCCCTTATTTACCTTAGAACCTACAGAAACATACGGTTCCTTATCGGGTGAAGGTGCTGCATAGAACACACCTACCATAGGTGATGTAATGGGTGTTCCGTCGTCCTGCTGTGCCTCTTCCTCATGAATAAAGGGGGCGGCAGGCTGCTGCTTTGCGGTAAAGGCCTGTTCTGCTGCAGGAGCCTCAAGAGGTACGAACGCAGCAGCTTCGTTCTTCTGAGTTATCTTGAGAAGCTCGCCCTTTTCATTTCTCAGCTCAAGACTTGTAGCCTTTGAAGCATCAAACGCAGAAAGCAGCTCCTTTATATCTTCAACACTGTACATGGATATTCCCCCCGATTAAATTTTGCGGAATGCGATACAAGCGTTATGACCGCCAAAGCCGAAGGTAGTTGAAATTGCCAGATCAACATCAGCTTCAACTGCCTTGTTCGGCGTGTAATCAAGGTCACATTCGGGATCAGGCTCTTTATAGCCGATTGTCGGCGGGATTATTCCTTCTCTGAGAGCCATTACCGCTGCAATTGCTTCAACAGCTCCCGTAGCACCAAGCATATGTCCTGTCATGGACTTTGTTGAGCTTATATGAGCCTTATATGCTTCATCTCCGAGTGCAAGCTTGAATGCCTTTGTCTCGGTCGAATCATTCATCGGCGTACTTGTTCCGTGTGCGTTGATATACAGTCCCTCGCCCTTCTTATACTCCGCTTCCTCAAGGGCAAGCTTAACACAGCGTCCGGCTCCTGCGGCCTCGGGGTCGGGAGCTGTAACATGGTGTGCGTCACAGGTGTTGCCATAGCCGCATATCTCGGCATAGATCGTTGCCCCCCTGTTTACTGCGTGCTCATATTCCTCAAGAATAAGCATACCTGCGCCCTCTCCGAGAACAAAGCCGTTTCTGCGCTTGTCAAAGGGAATTGATGCATTTTCAGGATCATCACTCATTGTAAGAGCCTTGCAGCTTGTAAAGCCTTTTATTGCAAGGGGATGCAGAGCTGCCTCGGCACCGCCTGTGATAATGGCATCTGCATATCCGAACCTGATCGCACGGAAAGCCTCTCCCACTGCATGAGTAGATGTAGAGCAGGCTGTAACTACCGGCAGACACGGTCCCTGTGCCCTATGCTTTATTGCAATATTGCCTGCCGCAATATTGCTGATCATCATAGGAATAAAAAACGGTGAAATATTCTTATCGTTGAACATATTTTCGCACTGCTCATAGAAGGTAGCGATACCTCCGACACCTGAGCCTACATAAACACCGAAACGCTCAGGCTCGATATTGTTCTCGATCCCGCTGTTCTTTACTGCCTGTGCAGCGGCTGCCATTGCATACTGCGTGTACAGATCCATTCTGCGGCATTCTCTTTTTTCAATATATTCCGTAGGGTCAAAGTCCTTTACCTCTGCAACCAACTTTGCCTTCGTGAGAGCAGGGTCATACCTTGTTACAAGGCATATTCCGCTTTTGCCGTTTTTAAGGGACTCCCACATGGTTTCTACATTATTTCCCACCGGTGTGACAGCGCCCATTCCGGTAACAACAACTCTTCTCATTTTAATGTCATCCTTCCTTATTACAGCTTATTGCAGCTTTCCGAAAACCCTTTGCCGATGCCGTGCATTCTCCTCTTTACGCTGCGGCACGACCTGTCAGATAGCCATTCCTCCGTCGACCTTTATTACTTCGCCTGTAATATAGGAAGCCTCATCGCTTGCAAGGAATGCTGCTGTATTTGCTATATCCTCGACCTGACCTGCACGCTTGAGCGGAATTGCTGCTAAAGCAGCCTCTCTTGCCTTTTCAGGCATTCCGTCTGTCATGTCCGTCTTTATAAATCCCGGAGCTATTGCATTGGCTGTTACATTTCTTGAGCCAAGCTCCTTTGCTACTGATTTGGTAAGTCCTATAAGTCCTGCCTTTGCAGAAGCATAGTTAGCCTGTCCTGCATTTCCGTTAATACCTACTATTGAGGATATATTGATAATTCTTCCTCTGCGCTTTTTCATAAAGTGCTGATATATATTCTTTGTCATATTGAAGGCACCCTTGAGGTTTACGCTGATGACCGCATCAAAATCTGCTTCCTTCATTGAGAGGATAAGTCCGTCTCTTACAATTCCTGCATTGTTTACAAGGATATGGACCTCTCCGAATTCCTCTATGACCTCGTCTATTACCTTCTTTGAAGCCTCGAAGTCTGCTACATTGCAGTCATAAGCCTTAGCCTTTACACCCTTAGCCTCAAGCTCTCTTACGGTCTCCTCCGCCTTTTCACCGTCATTGAAGTGCATAAATGCTATATTTGCTCCAAGCTCTGCAAATTTCAGAGCAATCCCCTTTCCTATTCCTCTTGATGCGCCTGTGATTATCGCTGTTTTACCTGTTAATTCAAACATTACCTGCCCCGACACTCACTGCAGAGAGTCGAGTCCCTCCTTATTTTCAATATTTACGGCACATACCTCCGCATTGATCTTCTTTATAAGACCTGTCAGTGTTTTTCCTACACCAACCTCAATGAATCTGTCAGCTCCTGCAGCTATCATATTTTCTACGCTCTTCTGCCATCTTACCGGGTGATTTATCTGTTCGGATATAAGCTTTTTGAAGTCACCCTCATAGGGCTGAGCCGTACAGTTCGCATAAACGGCAATTTCAGGCTGTTTAAGCTCCACTCCCTCAAGGTACTGCGCCATACCCTTTGCAGCCTCATTCATAAACGGAGAATGAAACGCTCCGCTGACGGCAAGCTTCACTGCCTTGCCCTTTAATTCCTTGACCCTGGCGCACAGTTCGTCTATCTCAGACATATCACACGCTACTACAGTCTGTGCAGGGCTGTTATAGTTTACGGGATATGCCTTTTCAAACCGCGAACAAAGCTCCTCTGTCTGCTCAGGTGTTATTTTCATAACAGCCGCCATAGCTCCCGGATTATTCTTTGCCGCATTGTCCATAAGCTCCGCTCTTTTACATACAAGTCTGAATGCGTCCTCATAGGAAAGCATTCCCGAAAAGGCTATTGCTGCAATTTCTCCTAAAGAAAAGCCTGCAGCAAAATCGGGGCGGATACCCTTCTGTGCAGCCGCTGCGGCTGCGGCAAGGTCTGTAATAAATACACATGGCTGTGTATTTATTGTGACGGATAGTTCCTCCTTGCTGCCCTCAAAGCACTGCTTTATCGTTCCCGGGCGGATAGACTCAGCCATATCAAAAACCGCCTTTGCAGCAGCAGAGCTTTCATAAAGCTCCCTGCCCATTCCTGTATACTGAGCACCCTGTCCCGAAAAAACAAACGCTGTCTTTCCCATAATATATCCTCCGTTATACGGCTATACACAGCGGTATCATAAGACTGTCTTTTCCCTTATGATAATAATATCTGTGCCGTGCATTTTCTGTCGTTTTATCTGATTTTTATACGCTTTAGTCCTTACTCCAGCGAATAACACAGCTTCCCGTTGTAAGACCTGCGCCGAAAGCACACATTGCTATGATATCGCCCTTTTTGAGAATACCCTCTCTGTTAGCTTCATCAAGTGCAAGCGGAACGCTGCCCGAAGAAGTATTGCCGTAGTGGTTTACATTGCAGTAAAATCTGTCTCTCGGAATTCCAAGATTCTTTGCAGACGCATTGATAATTCTTATATTCGCCTGATGAGGTATGACATGGTTTACATCATCTTCCGTAAGACCTGCATCTTCAACAGCCTTCCTGATACCTGTTGACATAGCGTTTACTGCGAATTTATATACTTCATTTCCAGCCATATGCAGAACTGCTTTTTCTTCCTCATGCTGATAGAAGGGAGATGAGTTTGTACCGTGAGGTATTCTCAGCACCTCATCATTGCCGACTGCGGTGAGGTTTATAGCAAGCAGGTCATCGCCCTCACCCAGAACAGCGGCAGCTCCGCCGTCACCGAACAGCACACAGGTCGAACGGTCCGTCCAATCTATTATGTTGGAGAGGTTATCCATAGATACTACAAGAACATATTTTACCTTTTTTCTTGCAAAGTATCCGTCTGCAATATCAAGTGCATAAATAAAGCCTGAGCAGGCAGCATTTACATCAAACGCAGGGCAGTCCGCACCTATTTCCTTTTGTATAACGCAAGCCTGCGATGGGGTTATATTTTCTCCTCTCATCGTGGAACAAATAATGAGGTCAAGCTGTTCAGGCTTCACCCCTGCATTTTCAAGTGCATTTCTTGCCGCTTTGACAGTCAGATCTGTCAGTGTTTCACCCTTGCAGACTCTGCGTTCCTCTATTCCTGTTCTTGTTCTTATCCACTCGTCATTGGTTTCCACCATTGTGGAAAGCTCATTGTTAGTCAGAATATATTCGGGTACTGCCTTTCCTGTGCCAAGTATACTAAAGCTCATATCATCTACCCCTTATATACATTATCATTTATCATATATTGTAAAAATAACCGAATTTTATCATTTTAATTTTATATTAATTCCCTCTGTTTGTCAAGCGGCGAAGTGATGCAGTACGGAGCCGCTTATGCGCTGCTCCGGGACTGCTTAATAACGAGCCTGCGAATTTAAAAGGCACGGCTTCTCCGTGGAGATTGCCGTGCCTGTATTACTGCTGATCGGAAATCGTCAATAAAAACCAATTATTTCTTATTGCCCTTCCTTGAATTCTTCTTTGAAGCTGCCTGCTTTGACTTTTGTGTCTGTTTCTTTTCCTCAGTCTTTTTATCCTCAGCTTTTTTCTCCTCGGACTTCTTCTGTCCGGATTTCTTTTCCTCTGTCTTGCTTTCTTCTGAGTTCTTTTCCTCAGATGTTTTTGCCTCGCTCTCGTCATTTATCGAAGCAGGACTGTTCTGAACGGCAGAACGGATAAGCTCGTCCTCCTTCTGCATCTTGAGAAACTTCTTTTTCAGTTCAACTGAAAGATACGGACGTATAAGACTGAACGTTCTCTCGTTTGGTGTCATAAGCAGAACGGCAGGTTTTTTCCTTACTTTATCATGTATAATAAGATAATATGTGTTCAGGTTAGTATCATTCTCCGCAGCATGAAGAAGGTTGGGATACTTTGACGGGTCTATGTTCCTCTTGCCTGTCTCAGGGTCTATATATCTTCCGATATCGTCAATTGCCTTGACATCAAAGTATGTTATAGTACGGCGCTTTGACTTGCCTTTTATTTTTGCTACTCTTAATTCTCCCAACACAAATGTGTATTCATATTCAACACGGGAATTCTTTAAAAGATAATAAAACAGGTATCCGCCCAGACCAAGCATTGTGAGAACTATCGGAAAAAGCCAATCCGCTACCGTTACCATCAGCGCTATCGAAATCACCAATGCCAATATAATAAGCGACAAGCCGAAAACAAGCCTTCCTACCGTATCAGAGCCCATTCTTCTTTTCACTACCTGCTCGTAATAGCTGTCCAGGCTCTCAAGCTCCATATATTTTGCCATTATATACACCTCTTTTAGAAATATGTATCATTGTAGCACATAGTAAATAAATATTCAACTGTTTTTTTATTGAACTATCACAACATTTCACCGTGTTTTGATGTATTTTTCACATTTTGATAAATAATTTAACATTTTCAGCCATTTTGTAAATAATTTAAAAATTATGATTATTTGAGTACAAATATCGTGAAATATGTGATATAATGTAAAATATCCTGTTTTAAACAAGGAGCAAAGCTCCAACAAGCTCGCTTGATTGGAGCGAGCGACGCCGTCAACAGACGTCGGGGAGCTTTAGCTCCT